>CBDTVG010000001.1:0-26421 GCA_965363745.1 uncultured Candidatus Electrothrix sp.
AAATGAGAATCAACTCATCCAGAAAGTGTCAACTGGCATATGAAGCATGCCGAATCATTTTGTATTCTCCTTATTTTCAATAAGGTATTCTGCAACTTCTTTCGCTGTTGTCGCAAGATATTCTTGGATCATTTCCGCCAGCACAACGGTGTTGGCGGGCGAGACCATCGTAAAATGATTTCCCGGCGCTTCAATGACATCCATTCCCTGGCGGACGAAAGGCTTCCATTTTTCTATGGGTTTACCCATCTGATCGTCAAAAGGGATCCTCTTGGCAGGTTTAAAAAAGAGGATTTTACTGTCCACAGAACATGGAGGGTTGTATAGACCGACAAGCTTATTATGGTGCTTGTACATATTGAACCAGTTTAGGGTCTGCTCCTGATCAATATCTGGCCGAATCATGCCGTTCATTTTGATAGCGTTGAGCAGATAAGCCACCTTCTTTTCTTCAGAGCAGTGCTGATCCAGCTCAATCTCATCTAGGCTCATTCCGTGATAATGAGGGATCCGATCCATAAGAAAATCAACATCATTATCTTTCCAGACAATAGCCTGTGGTTCAGGAGGATCGATCATAATTAAGAGAGGGGCTTTTTCACCCATCTGTTCCAGTAGACGGGTCATCTCAAAGATAACGGTTCCGCCGAAGGACCAACCGCCGAGCAGATACGGCCCTTTAGGCTGTATCTTCCGCATTGCGGTAACATAATCTCTAGCCATTGCTTCAATGCTTTCGTGAAAAGCTTCGCCCAATTCAGCCCCTCTAGGATGAATGGCATAAAAGGGGCGTTCCTTACCCATAAATAGAGCCATTTCAAGCACGTTGAAGGCTGAGCCGCCCGATGCATGAGCAAAGAAAAGGGGAGTGCCTTTGCCTTTAGCCTGATGGCAGACCATTGGCTGCCAAGCTGGTATTGGTGTATCCTGACGCAGAACGGCGGCAAGTTGTTCTAACGTACGATTCTGGAACAGGGTATGCAGGGGCAGGGTACGGTCAAGCTCCTCCCGAATATGGAAGATCATCCGCATTGCTAGCAGGGAGTCGCCGCCGATGTCAAAAAAATCATCCTGCACGCTGACAGGGGAAATATCAAACAGTTTTTCCCAAATTTGGATAAGACTCAGCTCTACAGCATCACGTGCGCAGACATAGGAGGACTTTCTTATTTTTGGTGCAGGCAAGGCTTTACGATCAATCTTGCCGTTGGCTGAGAGCGGGAGGGTCTCAAGGAACATAAAAATGGCCGGAACCATATATTCGGGCAGTGTCTGCTTGAGATGTTCTTTCAGTTTGAGGGGCAGGTCTAGATCATCTGCGTTTTGTTCTTTTTTGACCACATATGCAACCAGCTGTTTGGATCCGCTATCAGTCTCTCGCATGACGACAACGCATTCCCTGATAATTGAAAGTTGGAGCACAGCCGACTCAATTTCACCCAGTTCGATCCGGAAACCGCGCAGTTTGACCTGATGGTCAATCCGCCCGAGATACTCCAGATTACCGTTCGGCAACCACCTGGCCAGATCACCGGTCTTGTAAACCCGTTCGTTTATGCCAAACAGTTCAATTTTAATGAAGGCCTTGGCTGTCAGATCAGGACGGTTAAGATAGCCAAGTCCGACCTGTAGTCCACCTATGTAAAGTTCGCCTGGCACGCCAACCGGCATAGGTCGATGGTTCCTATCTAAGACATAGAGCCGTGTATTGGCCACCGGTCTGCCGATAGGAATAGTAGTGAGTATATCGTCCGATTGACAGGGCCAATGACTCACGTCAATTGCCGCTTCAGTCGGGCCGTAGAGGTTGTGCAGTTCCGTTCCAAATTTTCCAAAACAGGAAAAAAATTGCTGTACATGTTCTGGTGCTAGGGCCTCGCCGCTACATATTACCCGTTTTAGGCTACTGCACTGGGCTGTATCTGCATGGGTGAGAAAGGTCTGAAGCATGGAGGGGACAAAATGAATAGTTGTCACCTGCTGTTCAGCAATCAAGGTGGTCAGATAGACCGGATCTTTATGGCCTTCAGGCTTGGCCAGCACCAATCCAGCTCCGGTTATCAAGGGCCAGAAAAACTCCCAAATCGACACGTCAAAGCTGAAGGTGGTCTTCTGAAGGACACGATCTATAGGAGTTAGCTGATAGGTTTCCTGCATCCATAAAAGACGGTTGACGATCCCGCTGTGGGCGTTCATTGCGCCCTTGGGTGTGCCGGTTGAGCCGGAGGTGTAGATCATATAGGCTAGATCATCTGGCTGTCGTTTGACAACCGGATTCTCTGTCGACTGATCGGCACCACCGTCCACATCCAAGCAAAGCACAGTGCATGCGTGTTTCAGTTCCTTAATCGGTAGCGCATTTTTCTGATGGCTCAGGGTGAGCAGCACTGAGACTGCACTATCCTCTATCATGTACCTGATGCGTTCTTGTGGGTATTCTGGGTCAATGGGCACATAGGCTAACCCGGCTTTGAGAACAGCAAGCAGAGCGATAACCATTTCCTGAGAACGCTCCAAGCATATACCTATCAGGGGATTTTCTGTATTTTTATGCTCAAGCAAAAGATAGGCTAGCTGATTGGCCTTTTTGTTGAGCCAGTGGTAGGTCAGCTGTTTTTCACCGAAGATTAAGGCAATGGCATCTGGTGTTTTCTGTGCCTGCTCTTCAAAAAGATCGGCAATGGTTTGATCTTCATCAGAATATTTCCGTGTTGTGTCATTCCAAGCTTGGAGCAGCTTTACTTCTTTTTCTGAAATGATTGGCAGTTGACCGACAGGCTGTTGTGGATTTTTGACAATCGCTGTGAGCAGTATTTCGAACTGTTCAGCTATGCGCTCAACAGTTTGTGCTTTAAACAGATCTCGGTTGTAATTGAACGAGCCTTTGAGCTGTTCACCATCGTTCACCGTCAATGTAAGGTCAAACTGTCCTTCCATCTGCCCCATATCAAGCAGGGAACTCTGTAGACCTGGAATAGCAGAGGGAAAAAATTTTGCCGGTTTAAAGTCCAGCATCGCTTGGAACAGGGGCGAGTAACTGGAATCCCGGTGCGGCTGCAAAGTTTTCACCAGCAGAGGGAAGGGGTAGGCTGTATGTTCTAGTGTTTCCAAAACTCTTTGTCTATTCTGGCCAAGGAGCTCATAAAAGGAAGGCTCGTTAGCTGAATCAATAGTGGCCCGCAAGACTATTGGATTAACCAAGTAGCCAATGGTGTTTGAAAATCTGGTGTCATTACGACCTGTTGATGCAGGAGTGCCCACCCATATTTCATTCTGGCCAGTATAGCGATGCAGCAAGATTTGAAATGCGGTCAACAGCAAGGTGAAAAGAGTCGTCTCTTGCTGCCGGGCCATACTGTTGAGCTGCTTGGTAAGCTGAGGTGTAAGAGCATAGGGAATAGCTGCTCCATTATAGGTCTGTATAGCTGGACGAGGAAAGTCTGTGGTCAGATTAAGCACTGGTGGACTGCCGCTTAAACGATTTTTCCAGTACTGCGCCAACTCTTCACCTACAGGGCTGTCCATTAGGCCAGCCTCATCCCTGACGAACTCTGAATAGCTTGCAGATATGGTAGGGAGAAAAACTTTCTCTCCATTACCTTCAGCTTGGCAGAGGATAAGCAACTCGTTGCTCAGGATATTCATGCTCCATGCATCACCGAACAAGTGATGCATGGTCAGGAGAAGGATATGTTGCTCTTTGCCTATATAAAACAGATCGACACGCAAAATCGGCCCGCTGCTTAATGCAAAGGGCTGTTCATAAGCTCCCCTTAATGCTGTCTGTAGCTCTTGCTCCGACCAATTTTCCGCTTGATGTTCAGTCAATTGATAGGTACCGGTTGGATGAACTGTTTGAACCGGCTCTCCTGCTGCAAGTTCAACGGTGCTGCGTAATGCCGGATGGCGGTGAACGAGCTTTTGCAGGGCAGAGGGTAATCCAAGGATATTTAGGTTCCCCTGGATCTTTAGAGGCCATGCCATATGGTAAGCTGGGCTATCCGGGGCATTCTGGTAGATAAACCAGAGAGATTGCTGCCCATAGGATAAGGGATAACTATATGCTTGTTTTTTTTGCTCCAGCAATCGGGCCAGCAGGGCTTCTTTGTCAGAGATTGAATTTTTTTGGCTCATTAATTTTTTCCTTGTGATCTTCTCTCTTTATAGCTTTTTTGGAATCAAAGCCTTAAATATATGGAGTATGTTCCAAAGCGAAAAAAATACTTTTTAATTATCTATTTCAGTTGCTGCAAGATAGCATCAATGACTATTTTGGGTTTACTTTGAACAAAGAAATGATCCCCTGGAAACAGCTGAGATGAAAATTGGACACTGGTTTCAAATTTCCATGCTTCGAGCCTATCTGGGCTTACCTCTGAGTCATCCTCACCGCTAAAGGCTGTTACAGGACACTCCAGTGGACTTTCCTTGCGGTAAACATACTGTTCACTCATACAGAAATCACCTCGAAGTGCTGGCATCATCAGGGTGAGCAGTTCGTTATTTTCCAGCACCGGCTGCGGGATCATCTTGTATTGCTTTTTTACAGCCTGAATAAACTGTTGATCCGGAAGTTTATGAAAGAAAGGCCTTATAAGAGGAAGATGCGGTGCTGACTGTCCGGCAACAAACAGATGGCTTGGTATTGGAAGACTTCGCCGTCGTAGTTCGCGTGCAGTCTCAAAAGCCATTTTTGCTCCAAGGCTATGTCCAAAAAGGGCAAAAGGTTTATCGAGATAAGAAGTAATCACAGAGACCGTATTATCTACCAGTTTATCCAGATTATTCATTGCAGGCTCAAACATCCGGTTTTCTCGTCCTGGCGGTTGCAGGGCTATCAGCTCTATGCTATTAGGAAGATATTCAGTCCAATCTCTATATATTGAGGCCCCACCTCCACCATGGGGAAAACAAAATAAGCGAGTTTTTGCCTCAGCTTGAGGTAGTGGACAGGATAATAATTTGGGATGTTGAGAAGTCATTCGTTTTTATGTTTTTTAGTTGTGTAATGGATGCGAACAAAATTGTGAATTATCCATATCGTATTCAGTCGATTCTGGAGTATTTCAACTTTTTTAGCGTAAGTGTTGATAGTCTATTAAAAAGTCAGAATTTGCGTTTTTGGCAATGACAACTCAATGAGTTACGATGCAAAAAAAATGGAAATTTGGGATTTTTTACTAATCCATCATATTTAAATATTGATAGTCTCGTAAAAAGTCAGAATTTGCGTTTTTGGCAACGATAACTCAATGGGTTACGAAGCAAAAAGTGGGTATTTTGGACTTTTTACGAATTCATCAAATATTAAAAAGGACATGTCGTCATATGGGTATCGAGCATAATTAACATTTAACTGTTTTGTATACAACATATATTTTTCTAAAAAAAAAATAACTACTCAGCTAGCCCCAAGTCTTGACAGAAGCAACAAATTAAGATTATTTTAGGATCCCCGAGCAGTACGAAATTCGTACGACCTTTGCTGAAGGAGAGGAAGCGGTCATCGCATTGTTCAGCGTTCAGCGGCGTACTCTTAAGCGGGCCGAAAAACCGGATCATACAGAAACATATTCCCTTGGCGCATGTGAAAACTGCCAGAGAACGCTGACGATGTCGCCGTCGTCGGAGATGAGGAAAAATGGAACTATGTCGCTGTGCCATCAAAGGCGGATTTTAAATCCAGCAGTTATTTAATTCCCGTTTATTAGGGCTTTGTTGAAAAAGGGCTGAAGCCCTCACTACGAACCTTCACGGAAGATTTTCAATGGATTTTACATGGAATGAAGAACAACTGTCGTATAAAGATGCTGCGGTTAACTTTGCGCAAAAGGAACTCTGCGTGGGTGTAACGGATGATGACCGGCATGAAACCTTTCCTCAAAAACGGTGGCGAAAGTGTGCGGAGTTCGGCGTGTTGGGTTTGCCTTTTCCGGAAACCTACGGCGGGACAGAAGTAGATGTCCTGACCACCATGCTGGTCATGGAGGGGCTGGGGTATGGCGGTAAGGACAACGGCCTACTCTTTGCCCTCAATGCCCAAATGTGGGCGGTGCAACATCCTATCCACAAATTCGGTTCCGTTGAACAACAGGAAAAGTATCTGCCTCGCTTGATTGCAGGCGAACTTATCGGCTCGCATGGCATAAGCGAGCCTGATTCCGGCTCAGATGCGTACAACATGCGTGCCCGCGCGAAAAAGTGCGAGGGCGGCTATATCCTCAACGGTGTCAAAACCCTTGTCACCAATGCACCGGTAACCGACTTGGCTTTGGTCTTTGCGATGACGGCGCCGGAAAAGCGCAGTTGGGGGGTCAGTGCCTTTCTGCTTGAGACGGGAACCCCCGGTTTTTCCTTGAGCAAGAATATCGAAAAGATGGGACTGCGCACCGCGCCCATGGGCGAACTGATTCTGCAAGATTGCTTTGTGGCGGAAGCCAACCGACTGGGACCGGAAAACATCGGCGCACAGATTTTTAACAGTTCCATGGAATGGGAGCGTGCTTGCATCCTTGGCGCCCATGTGGGAGCAATGGAACGACAGTTAGAAGAATGTACGGCCTATGTGCGTGCGCGCAAGCAATTTGGGCGGTCCATTGGCAAATTTCAGTCCGTTTCTAATCGGCTGGTTGAGATGAAAATACGGCTGGAAACGGCTCGCCTGCTCCTCTACAAAACGGCTTGGCTCATAAAAGCGGGACAGCCGGCCAAGATGGAAGCGGCCATGGTCAAACTTTACTTGAGTGAGGTCTTTACCGCCTCAAGCCTGGATGCGATTCGCATTCACGGCGGTTATGGTTACACGACAGAATTTGAAGTTGAACGGGATTTGCGCGATGCCATTGGCGGTATACTCTATTCAGGAACGTCAGACATTCAACGCAACATCATCGCCAATTATCTGGGAGTGTAGCAACATGGCTTATCTCTTATCCCAATTGCTGACGCAAAGTGCCCAGGCCCATGCCGAACGTCCGGCGGTGGCAGATGGAAAACGCCAACTTACCTATCGCGCTTTGGATGAATTGAGCAACTGTTTCGCTCAGCAGTTGCTCCAGGCTGGAGTCACACGAGGTGATCGTGTGGGCATCTATCTGAAAAAATCATTAGAAGCCGTCGCTGCAATTTTTGGGGTGCTGAAAATCGGGGCTACCTATGTGCCGCTTGACTCTGCCGCACCGCTCCAGCGTATTGCCTACATTGTCCAAAATTGCCGGATGAAGGCGCTGGTGAGTACAAGGCAAAAAATGGCGGCATTCCAAAACAAGTTATCAGAAATCAAAAATAAGCCTACACCGATTTTGATCGATGATCAGCAGGCGCTTGCAGCGGCGCCATCTGACCCTCCCCCTGATCCGCAATCGATCGAGAACGACTTGGCCTACATCCTTTACACTTCCGGCTCGACGGGTATGCCTAAGGGAGTGATGATCAGCCATCGCGCATCGCTCACTTTTGTGGATTGGGCCTGTGACACCTTTGCGGTGCAGCCAGCGGATCGCGTCAGTAGCCATGCCCCTTTCCACTTTGACCTGTCGATTTTTGATATTTTTGTGACGATTAAGGCGGGCGGGACGTTGGTGCTAGTGCCGCCCGCACTTTCGGTCTTTCCCCGCGATCTGACTGATTTTATAGCCAGGCAGGAGATATCTATCTGGTATTCAGTGCCGTCGGCGCTGATACAGATGTTGCTTTACGGTCAATTGGAACGTCATGCCTTTGCCAAGCTGCGTACTATTTTATTTGCCGGCGAGGTCTTTCCGGTCAAGCATCTGCGGCAACTGATGAGCCGGATCCCCCATGCCGGTTATCACAACCTTTATGGTCCCACCGAGACGAATGTTTGCACTTGGCACAAGGTTTCGCCGCTTGCTCCTGACTGCAGTAAACCAATCTCTATTGGCAAGGCCTGCGCCAATAGCGAAATTCTGGTGTTCAACGAACAGAATGAGCTGGCAGCGCCAGACGAAACCGGCGAACTTTGCGTGCGCGGACCGGGTTTGATGAGCGGTTACTGGGGATTGCCGGAGCGTACCGCTGAGTCCCTCACGCACTGCCGCGTCCATGACCTAGCGTCGGAGTTAATTTACCGCACCGGCGATTTGGCACGGAAAGAGCATGACGGCAACTACACCTATTTAGGCCGCCGCGACAATCAGATTAAAAGCCGGGGTTATCGCATTGAGCTGGGTGAGATTGAGACGGCGCTATACAGCCATCCGGCGGTGGAAGAGGCCGCGGTAATTCCGATTCCTGATGAGGAGATTGGGAATCGCATCCGGGCTGTTTTGGTTGTCCGCAATGGAGAGCAACTGACGCACAGCGCGTTGGATGTTTTTTGCGCCGCGCACTTGCCCAAATATATGATGCCCCACGAAGTCGAGTTCCGGGATGCCTTGCCTAAAACATCAACGGGAAAGGTGGATAAGATGCAACTGTGCCGGGAAAGCACAAGCTGAGACTTGCACCGCCATAACAAAAAACCGCTATTGTCAAATAATCAGGAGATAAAAAATCATGGTTCGAACTACAGCTGAGATTCAAAATGTCATTAAGAATTACATCATCCAGGAGCTTATGTATGACCGACCGGGAGTGGAGTTGACGATTGACACCCCTCTGATTGAGGAAGACATTATCGACTCGATGGGAATTTTCCGCTTGATCGCCTTTTTGGAAGAAGAGTTTGGCTTTACCCTGAAGCATGAAGAAGTGGTGATGGAATCGTTTGAGACGATTGTCGCCATTGCCGCCTTGGTGGAAGCTCGTTTATCTTAATTGAAATAAACAAAAATGGCATGCTTCATATGCCCTTAAAAGTAGTTGACACTTTTCACAAGAACTGTGCCAGCTCATTGCCATAAGACAAGTATAGCAACAAGGCAACTTTCTTATATTACATGAACTTTAAAGGATTTACGGTTTGAAATCAGACTCAACTCATTCAGAAAGTGTCAACTGGGACTTGAAGCATGCCACAAAAATGACCAAAAAATTAGATGGCCTAGAGGCTGCCCGCACCCTCATCAAATTGCGCAATCAAGCCCCGCCGTTACTGTCCACAGAACAAACAGAGCCATATTTTCCGCTTTCTTTATCCCAGGAACGATTATTGGCATTAGAGCAATTAAATGCAACAACTCCTTTATATAACTTGCGTTATGCTTTTCACCTGAAGGGTGATTTGAACATGAGCACCTTAAACCGCAGTTTGGAAACAGTGCTGAACCGTCAACAGGTTTTACTAACCGCATTTGGGATGGCGGAAGGGCAGCTTAAACAGATTATACAACCCCATCAGGCTGTTAATTTTGATGTGATGGATTTATCCGCCATGCCCTTTGAGCAGGCCAAAGCGCGGATTATCGCCGAGCTTGACCAGCCGTTCAACCTGCAACAAGAGCTGGCATTTCGCTATCGTCTGTATCGTTTAGGCGTTGATGAGCATGTTTTGAGCTTCACCTTTCACCATATTATTTCCGATTATTGGTCAGAGAACCTATTTTTTAAGGAATTTACCCTTTGTTATGAGGCGTTTTCAGAGGGAAATGAAACAAACCTGAAACCGCTGCCAATTCGTTATGCCGATTTTGCGGTGTGGCAGAGGCAATGGTTAAGCCAGCCGGGCGTATTGGACTTTTTGCTGGGGTATTGGCAGCCCCGGCTTCAGGGACTGGCCCAGCCTGATTTGCCAGCGGATCATTCATCACAGGGAAAATCGGAACGGCGAATTGCATTTAAGAAGATAACGATTGCAGCGGAGCAAGTGACGACTCTTAAGACATTAGCTCGTACAACCAAGGTGAAAGTATTTGCCATTTTGCTGACCGCGCTCAAACTGACGCTGGCGGAATATCTTAAAACCGGTGATGTTGCTGTTTTCAGCCCCATCACCAATCGTCATCGTCCGGAATTGCAAAATCTTATGGGGGATTTTTCCAACCTGTTGATTTTGAGAAGCGATTTGTCGGGAAATCCCACCATTGCAGAGCTGTTGCAACGAGTGGGGCAAGTGGTTTCCGGGGCCATTGCTCACCAGGATTTGCCGTTGCAGCTTATCAAAGCCGGCATCCCCCTGAAAATGCCTCAAGTCAGTTTTTCATACTTAAACATTCCGCAAGAGACATTAGCCTTATCGGATGTGGATGTTGAGTCATGGGATTTGGGGCTTGGCACCAATGATTTTGAAATTTTTCTTTTGATGATGGAACGCAAGGGCAGTCTGGAAGGGTATTTGAAATATAACGCCAGCCTGTTTTCTGAAACAACTATTCAAACAATGCTGGAGCGGTTTCAGGCAATATTAACGGGTATGGCTGCACAGCCTGAACAACCTGTTTCCCTTTTATTATCCAATGAAGTTCCGAAACCGTCCAAGTGCAAATCCGAAAATGGTTTGCTTCTGCCCATAGCGGCACTTGTTGATCAAGTACAACAACACTTAAAAAAATCGAAGAAGGAAAGCGTTTTACGGCACCGGCTTAGTCAGGCTTCGGCTGAGGAACAGCATGAGATATTAAAGAAACATATCAAAGCTGAAGTCGAACGGATTGCGGGACGGGTTCCGGATGATGAGCAAGGCTTTTTTGATTTGGGGCTGGATTCGCTGACCTCTATTCAATTGGGAAATCGGCTGGCCCTGACGTTAGATATTTTCCTGCCGGCAACCATAACCTTGGAACAGCCTACTGTAGCCGCTTTGACCGACTATCTGGCTGAAATGATTTTCGGAAAACAACAAAGCAGCGTGGAGCCGCCAAAAACCTTGGCAGGCAAAAAATTAAATGCAGAGTCAGAGCCGATAGCCATCGTGGGCATGGCTTGTCGATTTCCAGGGGGGGCACATACTCCGGAACAGTTCTGGCAGTTGCTCCGTCAAGGTCAAGAGGCTGTGGCTGACATCCCGCCTTCACGCTGGCCGGTTGATGATTATTATGATCCCACACCCGGCACGCCGGGCAAGATGTATGTGAAGCAAGCTAATTTTTTGCAACATCCCATAGAAGAATTTGACCCCTTGTTTTTTGGAATGTCTCCTTTGGAAGGCCAGCATCTTGACCCCAGACATCGTTTGCTGCTGGAAGTCACCTGGGAAGCATTAGAAAATGCAGGGTTACCGGCCGATGCTTTGCCAGCCCAGACCGGAATATTTGCCGGTCTGATGGAGAGCGAGAAAGGTCTGGATACCGGATCGCATGATGTTTATGCTGCCACCGGAACCCTGACTTCAATGGCAACCGGGCGTTTGGCTTATTTTTTGGGGGTGCATGGGCCAAATATAACCATTGACACTGCCTGTTCCTCTTCACTGGCGGCCTTACATCTGGCCTGTCAGTCTTTGCGGGCGGGAGAGTGTCAGGTGGCCTTGTGTGGCGGGGTCAACATCATGCTCTATCCCAAATTAATGATTGGGCTTGCCGGAATGCTGGCTTTGTCGCCCGATGGCCGCAGTAAAACTTTTGCCGCAGCTGCCGATGGTTTTGGCCGGGGGGAGGGCTGTGGCATGGTTGTTCTAAAACGGCTGAGCGATGCCCTTGAGGATGGCGACCGGATTCAGGCTGTTGTCCGGGCTTCTGCGATCAATCATGACGGACCCAGCAGCGGGCTGACCGTACCCAACAAAACGGCGCAAACCGCCCTCATTCGTCAGGCTTTGGCCCAGGCAGATATTACAGGAAAACAAGTTAGTTATGTTGAAGCCCACGGCACCGGGACCAAGCTGGGCGACCCAATAGAGGTGCGTGCCCTAGCGGAAGCATTGGGAGAAGACCGGGACACCCCCCTGCTGCTCGGTTCGGTCAAAACCAATATCGGGCATCTGGACGCCAGCGCCGGGATAGCCGGGCTTATCAAAGTGGTTCTGGCTTTACATCACCAAGAAATTCCGCCCCATTTACATTTCGACGAACCAAACCCACTTATAGATTGGGCTAATCTGCCTTTTAAGGTGCCCGTCGTTCCAACTCCCTGGCCGGCGAACGATAAACCCCGTATTGCCGGGATCAGCGCATTTGGCCTGAGCGGCGCCAATGCCCATGTGATTTTACAGGAAGCTCCTCAGGCAGAGCCAAAAAAGGGTTTTGAAAATCCTTTGGCCCTTGACCGCCCCGTGCATATAGTAACGCTAAGCGGCAAAACAGAGCAGGCGCTGGCAGATCAAGCGCTTCAATATCTTGATTGTCTCAACGATTATCCGGACTTGGATACAGCTGATCTCTGTTATACGGCCAACACGGGGCGGATGCACTTTGAACATCGTTTGGCAGTGACGGCAGAGGATGGGGCCGGGTTCAGCGCAAAATTAGCCGCCTATCAAAAAGGGAAAACAGTTGCTGAGATGACAGTCGGCAAGGCCAAAAGTGAGAAACCCAAAATTGCTTTCTTGTTTACCGGACAAGGTTCTCAATATCCGGGCATGGGACGCGAACTGTATGAAACGCAGCCATTGTTCCGCGAGACGATGGCGCAATGCGGGCGGATTTTGCAATCCTATCTGGAAATGCCCTTGCTGGAATTGTTGTACGGCGAAAATAAAGAAGAAAGCAATAAGTTGTTATCCCAAACAAAATACACGCAACCCGTTTTGTTTGCCATTGAGTATGCCTTAGCCAGACTATGGCAATCCTGGGGAATAGAGCCGGCAGCGGTCATCGGTCACAGTATAGGAGAGTATGTAGCTGCTTGTATTGCCGGGGCATTCAGTCTGGAAGACGGTTTGAAACTGATTGCTGAACGGGGACGGTTGATGCAGGCCCTGCCCCAAAATGGCATGATGACGGCAGTTCAGACCGATGAGACGAAGCTGAGACAGGCGATAGCGCCTTATCTTCGCCAGGTTTCAATTGCCGGATTGAATTCGCCCCAAAGCATGGTGTTATCGGGAGAGCGGCAAGCGGTTACTCAAATCGTTGCGCAACTGCAGGCGGAAGGGATAAAATGCAAGCCCCTGGATGTGTCGCACGCCTTTCATTCGCCTTTGATGGAGCCGATGCTGGCTGAGTTTGGTGCGGTTGCACAGACGGTTGATTATGCGGAACCCCGGTTAAAACTGGTTTCGAATCTTAGTGGCAAACTGCTTGCCGGGATCAAAGCGGATTATTGGGTCAAGCATGTTCGGCAGACGGTGCGCTTTGCCCAAGGGATGACAACTTTAGAGGAGATGGGGATTGATGTTTTCATTGAGATTGGTCCCAAACCGATTCTGCTGGGTCTAGGCCAGCAATGTTTGAGCGATCAGGCTGAACGCTTGTGGCTGCCGAGCCTCTATCCTGACCAGCGCTCGGATTGGGCGCAGGCATTGGACAGTTTGGCGAAGTTGCATGTCCGGGGCGGACAAATTGATTGGCAGGCATTTGATAAACCGTATCCCCGCAGGAAATTATCGTTGCCCACCTATCCCTTCCAGCGAAGACGGCATTGGGTGGACAGGCCAAGCACTGTCTCCGGACAAGGACAAGCATGGCATCCATTGCTGGGAGAACGGCTTCAGCCCTTGGCGACAAGCCGAGAAATTGCGTTTCAGAATCGGATATCGGCTTCCTGTCCTGCCTATCTGAACGATCATCAAATCTACAATCAAGTGATTGCGCCGGCCACCGCCTATCTGGAGATGGCCTTGAGCGCGGGCAAGCGAATTTACGCCGGCAAAAAATATGTTTTGCAAAATGTCGTCCTGTTACACCCGCTGGCGTTGTCTGAAGCGACCGAGAGCACGGTGCAACTGCTGCTCACCCCTGTTGACGGCGATGATTATCAGTGGCAAATTTTTAGTCTTAAGGCGGATACGGATGAATGGCAACAGCATGTAAGTGGCGAACTCAGGGTTTCATTGCCAGACTCTCACACGGAAGATGACTATTCGCTGTCAATCCTGCAACAGCGTTGCACACAGGAGCTTTCTCTGAGTGCGTATGAAACTTCTCTGCCGGAGGCGCTCTGCTATGGGCCTGATTTTCAGGGGATAAGCCAATTGTTCCGGGGGGAAAAAGAAGCGCTGGGGCTAATCAGGCTGCCAGAAAATCTGCCTGCCGATGCGTATCAAATTCACCCGGTTTTGCTGGATTGTTGTCTGCGGACAGCGCTGGCTATTCAGACGGATGACGCAGAGGGTGCTTATTTGCCCTTTAGTTTTGATCAAATAAGGCTGTTGATGCCTGCCCCCTTAACGTCGGTGTGGTGCTATGCTAAATGGCAGGGCGATGTGTCCGGCACGCGGCAGATGGATCTCATCCTGCTCGATGAAGCAGGTCAGGTGGTAGCGGAGGTATCGGGTTTTGGCTTGCGCCAGGCCAATCGTCAGGCGATAACCGGATCGACGCTCCGCGCCGATTGGCTGTATGAGATGGTGTGGCCGGATGCGCCTCTGCCTCAAAAATCACCCTATGCGAACGAAGCGGGGCATTGGCTGATAGTGTCTGAACCCGCAAGCCGTCAGGCTGAGAGACTGGCTGAACTGCTACGAAGCAAAGGCGAAAAAGTCGACCTGCCGGGATCGGCGGTGAACACGCTTTGCGTTTCAAGTTGCACAAAGTATCGGGGTGTGATTTATCTGGCTGCTCAACCAGATAACATTCAAACCAGTCAAACCGAATTGCCTGAGAGGGCTTTCGAAATTTCGTGCCAGCTATTGGAACTGGTGCAGAACCTGATCAAAGCGGAAGCCAAACTGGATTTATGGCTGATCATGCGGGATAGACTGGAAGAGTCCGTTTTGTGGGGCTTGGGGCGAACATTGATGTGGGAGCAGCCCCAGTTAAACTGCCGCTGTTTTGAAGCAAAAGCCGAGACTGCGGCTGAGACTCTGTTTAAGATGATTTGGCACGCCGATGGAGAGAACCAGATAAGAATTGATGACCGGTCTCAGCGTCAGGTAGCCCGGTTAGAGCAACTGCAGTTGTCAGCCTTGGACGCAGACAGCCGGCCTTATCCGTTTCAGATGCAATTGCAACAATACGGCTTACTGGACAGTCTTCAGCTTGTGCAGGCCCAGCGCCGGGAACCGCAGGCAAATCAAGTGGAAGTCCAGGTGCGGGCAGCGGGGCTGAACTTCCGCGACGTATTGAATGCTCTGGGCATGTTGAAATCGTATTATCCCCCGGAACTTGGTTTTGATGATCCGAAAAAGCTGCCGTTCGGTTTTGAAGCTGCCGGGACAATCACACGGATTGGCGACGATGTTGCCGGGTTCCAAGTTGGGGATGAAGTGATTGTGTGGCAGCACTTTGGCAGTTTAGCTGCCTTCATTACGCTTGACAGTCATCTGGTCGGCAGAAAACCGAAGCATCTGAGTTTTGCAGAAGCGGCCACAATTCCAATAACCTTTTTGACGGCGTATTATGCTTTGATAGTGCTCGCGGATATGCAGGCCGGGGATAAGGTTTTGATTCACGCGGCGGCCGGCGGGGTCGGTCAGGCAGCGATCCAGCTGGCTCAACATGTCGGTGCCGAGATTTTTGCCACGGCTGGCCTTCCCAAACAGGATTTTTTGAAGTCACAGGGGATTGACCGCATAATGGATTCCCGTACGCTCGAATATGCAGACAGGTGCAAGGAGTTAACCGATGGCCAAGGGGTTGATATTGTCCTCAACAGCATGAATGGGGAGTACATTCAGAAGAATTTTGATGTCTTGGCTGAAAACGGTCGGTTCATTGAGCTGGGTAAGATAGATATCTGGGATAAGGCGCAAGCTGAAAGTTACCGCCCAGATGTTAAATACGCCCCCTTTGATTGGTCTGATATGGCCTCAGCAATGGAATTCAGGGCACAACTGGAAGCGCTTTTGGCGGAAAAAAAGATTACTTCCTTGCCTTGCCGCATTTTTTCAATAGAGAAAGCAGATGAAGCGTTTCAGTTTATGGCCAAAGCCAAGCAGATTGGCAAGGTGGTATTGTCGATGCCGCTCCAACAGCAGGCGACCAAACAAAAACGCATCAAATCTGATGGAAGTTATCTGATAACCGGCGGTTTTGGCGGACTGGGACTGAAAACAGCGGAGTGGCTGGCAACGCAAGGGGCGACCCATCTGGTGCTGAGCGGTCGTCGAACGGACTCGGAAGCGGCTCAAAGTGCAATAGCTGATTTGGAAAACAAAGGGGTAAAAGTCAAAGCAGTCAAGGCAGATATTTCGCAAGCGGAAGAGGTAAAGAGCCTGTTGCAGGCCTGTCAGGAATTTGCCCCTCTGAAAGGCATTGTCCACTCCGCCGGGGTGTTGGATGATGGCGTGATGACCCAGCAAACTCCGGCCCGGTTTGCGAAAACTTTTGCCCCTAAAGTGCAGGGAAGCTGGCATCTGCATCAATACAGCCAAAACATCCCCCTTGATTTCTTTGTTTGTTTTTCCTCACAATCATCGTTGTTAGGGAACGGCGGGCAGGCAAACTATGCTTCAGCCAATGCTTTTATGGATGCTCTGATGCATCAACGGCAAACAATGGGCTTGCCGGCCTTGAGCATTAACTGGGGGGGCTGGTCCGAGGTTGGCATGGCAAAAGAGTTGATGGAAAAAGAGGATGAAGCCATCTCGCCGCAGCAGGGTGTTGAACTGTTTGGGGCTTTGTTGGTGCAGGATATGCCGCAGGCCGGGGCTGTTCCGCTTCAATGGCGGAAATTCAGTCAAAAGCTGCCCTCGCTTGCCGGATTTCCGGTGTTGTCGAAACTGATAAAGCCGTCCAAATCAACAACTGTAGGCAGATCGTCCCTGCAACAACAGTCCAGCCAAGCTTTCAGTCAGGCTTCGGTTGAGGAACAGCATGAAATATTGCAAAACCATATCAAATCTGAAATTGAACCGATTGTAGGAACCGTCCCTGCCGATGAAGAAAACTTTTTTGTTGATTTGGGCATGGATTCACTGATGTCGATTCAGTTGAGCACTCGTTTAACCGCTTACATCGGTGTTTCCGTATCTGTAACAACAATTTTAGAACACCCGACAGTTCCCAGGCTGAGCCAAGCTTTGTCGAAAATGCTCAGTCTTAAAACAAAGCAAAATCAACAAGCGCCAAGCGATGATGACGGTTATGAGGAGGGAGAATTATGAAACACATTGAAGCCCTGTTGGACAGGTTAAATCAACAAGATATCAGTTTATGGCTAGAAGAGGATAAACTGCGATATCGTACGCCCAAAGGGGGTCTGACCGGTTCATTAAAAAAAGAACTCAGAACTCATAAAGCTGATTTTATTGTCTTTTTAAAAAGGAAGCGGCAGGAGGAGGCAGTCATAGTTGCTGAACCGCTGCCCCAAGTCAAGCCTGATCCAGATGCACAGCATGAGCCATTTCCGTTAAGCGACATTCAGCAAGCCTATTGGATCGGTCGCCAAAGCCATCTTGAACTGGGGAATCTGGCAACGCAAGTATATCAGGAATGGCGGGTGTCTGATTTGGATATTGCCCGTCTGAACGAGGCATGGCAAAAGGTGATGGTTCGTCATCCGGTGTTGCGAACCTTGGTGCAGTCGAACGGACAACAAAGAGTGTTGGCTGAAATGCCGGATTATCAGATTTCGGCGCTTGATTTACGTCAGGAAAAAACAGTTCAGCAGAAATTGGAAGATGTTCGACAAAGCATGACCGGACATATTTCCCAGGCGGATGACTGGCCGTTGTTTGATATTCGTGTAACGCTGATACCAGGCTGGACGCATCTGCATTTCTGCATTGATATGTTAGCGGTTGATACCTGGAGTATCGAACTGATTGTAAATGACTGGACTAGATTATATCATCAGCCAGAGCTGGAGTTAGCCCCTCTTGAACTGACTTTTCGGGATTATATGGTGACGGCCAAAGCTTATGAAGAGAGTTCAGCTTTGTATAAAAGTTCCAGGGACTATTGGCTCAACCGTTTGGACAGCTTGCCTTCTGCCCCTAAACTGCCTTTGTCTCAAGAGATGCAAGCAATTAAAGTCCCCAAATTTAAATGGTTTGAGAAGCGGCTGGAAGTGCCATTATGGAAGACAGTAAAAGCAAAAGCGGCGGAATACGAGTTACAGCCATCCGCGTTATTGCTGGCTGTTTATGCTGAAGCACTGACCCTATGGAGTAAAAGCCCTCATTTCACTCTGAATCAAACCTTTTTTCACCGCTTGCCGTTTCACCCGCAAGTTGATCAGGTAGTCGGTGAATTTACTTCGATAATGTTAACCGAGGTAGACAATCGCAGCGAGACAAGTTTTATCCAGCGGGCCAAACAGATACAAACGCAACAGTGGCAGAATTTAGACCATCGTTACTATAGCGGAGTGAAGGTTATTCGTGCGTTAAGCCATCGCGACAATGCGGGAAACGCAGCCTTGATGCCGGTGATTTTCACCAACCTGTTAGGTGTGGAATCAACCTCGCATATCGGCTGGGGAGAGCGGGTGCGTCTAATCGGTCAGACTTCGCAGGTCTATCTGGATCATATCGTGCGCGAAATCGATGGTGAACTGTTCTTGTATTGGAGCGCGGTTGAAAAGCTTTTCCCGGCGGATTTATTGAACGACATGTTTGCCGCTCAATTACAGTTGTTGGAGCGTCTGGCAACAGAAAAAAATGCCTGGACAGAGTGTCATCCGTTAAGCCTGCCCGGCAAACAACTGGAACAGCGACATGCGATTAACGATACCCGGGCCCCAGTCTCTGATGCCTTGCTGCATACCTTATTCATGCGTCAAGCTGCACAGACCCCGAACAATGTCGCAGTGATTGGCATGGATAAAACGCTCACTTATCAAGAGCTGCATCAACAGGCCAGTCAGGTGGGGCATTGGCTGCGGGAGCAGGGTGCCAAACCGAATCAGCTAGTTGCCGCGGTCATAGAAAAAGGCTGGCAGCAGGCAGTTGCGGTCATGGGCATTTTGATGTCAGGCGCAGCCTATTTGCCCATTGACCCGGAACTGCCGACTGAGCGTCAGCATTATCTGTTAGCGCAGGGGAAAGTCAGCCTGATTTTAACCCAAAATAAATTGAGTCAACAGTTGGTCTGGCCAACTGGGATCAAGCGATTGGCTGTTGACAGCCTCGGGGTTTCTGATTTGGCGACATTGCCGGATTTGGAGCCGGTTCAAACGCCAGCCGATTTGGCTTATGTGATTTACACATCAGGTTCAACCGGAAACCCCAAAGGAGTAATGATTGACCATAGGGGCGCGGTCAATACGATTTTGGATATCAACCAGCGTTTTGGAGTGACGGCCCAAGACCGGGTGCTGGCTCTCTCGGCCCTGAACTTTGATTTGTCGGTCTATGACATTTTTGGTCTGTTGGCCGTTGGCGGGGCTGTTGTCATGTCGGCCCCCGAGGGACGGCGCGACCCTTCCCATTGGGTTAAGCTGATGACCGAACATAACGTGACAATGTGGAACACTGTGGCGGCGTTGATGCAAATGCTGGTTGAATATCAGGCCGGACATTCTGATTTAACCGAATTTGAAACTTCGTCCGATTTACGTTTAGTAATGATGAGCGGCGACTGGATACCGCTTGATTTGCCTGACAAAATTCGGCAGATCTGGCCGGAGGCCGCTGTGATAAGTTTGGGGGGTGCCAC
The DNA here is from genome assembly GCA_965363745.1 of uncultured Candidatus Electrothrix sp. Taxonomy (GTDB): domain Bacteria; phylum Desulfobacterota; class Desulfobulbia; order Desulfobulbales; family Desulfobulbaceae; genus Electrothrix. The sequence goes on from CBDTVG010000001.1 coordinate 19,536, forward strand.
TGAAGCATCCATCTGGTCAATCCATTACCCAGTTGCAAGCGTGGAGCCAGCTTGGAAGAGCATCCCCTACGGCAAACCGTTAATCAACCAAACTTTCCATGTCTTAAATGAATGTCTGGAATCGTGTCCGGTTTGGACGCCGGGCCAGCTTTATATCGGCGGAATCGGTCTGGCTCTGGGCTATTGGCAAGATGAGGAAAAAACCAAGGCCAGTTTTTTTACCCATCCCCGCACCGGAGAACGCTTGTACAAAACAGGTGATCTGGGCCGCTATCTGCCGGATGGCAATATAGAATTTTTGGGGCGGGAGGATTTTCAGGTTAAGATTCATGGCCATCGCATTGAGTTAGGCGAGATCGAAAGCCATCTGCTCAAATATCCGGATATCAAAAATGCCATTGTTGCCGCAGTTGGCGACAGCCGTCATGACAAGCAACTGGTAGCCTATATCGTGCCGGCTGAGAGCGGCAGCAATACTGTCGAGACGCAAGCGGTCGATCAAGCCTCCTGTGGATTACAAGTGATGCAAGGGGTTTTAACCGACCCGATAGAACGGCTACAGTTTAAGTTAAAACAACCCGGCATCCGTCAAGTTGAGACTGCCCGGCCCGAAGTCGCGTTGCCTGAAGCGAATGTCGATGAGACGGTTTATTTGGCCCGGCAAAGCTATCGCCAGTTTTTGGACGAACCAATTACATTGACCCAGCTCGGTCAGTTGCTCAGTTGCTTAAAACCCCATTCCTTTCCCAATAGCGTCTTGCCCAAATATTGGTATGGTTCAGCCGGCAGCCTCTATCCGGTTCAAAGCTATCTGTATGTAAAACCGGATCGTATGGCCGATTTAGCTGGTGGATTTTATTATTATCATCCCACAGAGCATAAACTGGTGTTATTGTCATCAGTCATCACTGCCAATCAGGAACTGCACGGCGGAACCAACCGGATTATATTTGAGCAATCAGCTTTCAGCCTCTTTTTAGTGGCCGAATACCAAGCCATTGATCCGATGTATGGCTCCAGCGCCCGTGATTTCTGTTTGCTGGAAGCGGGCTACATGAGTCAGTTGTTGATGATGGAAGCTTCTACGTATGATCTGGGGTTGTGTCCCATCGGCGGAATGAATTTTGAACCGTTGCGAGCCGAATTTGGTTTAAGTGACAGTCAGGAGATGGTGCATAGCTTTCTGGGGGGCGGCATTTCTGCCGGGCAAAAAGAGCAACTGGTTCAAACCGAACCCCAGGATAAATCGCTGGAAGAAGGCTTGAAAGCCTATTTGAGCCAAAAGTTGCCCCGTTATATGACACCCAATATTTATGTCCGGCTGGCGGAATTGCCCTTAACGGCCAATGGAAAAATCGACCGCAAGGCTTTGCCTCACCCCGATTTAAGTAGACAAACAGCACAACTGGTCCAGCCGAGCAATGCATTGGAACATCGCCTAGTCGAATTGCTGCAAAAAATAACTGATGTGGAACAACTTGGCATTACGGATGATTTTTTTGATTTGGGAATCAATTCGCTGGATATGGTGCAACTGTATAATGGAGTTAAAACAGAGTTCCAGCGAGAGATAACTATGACCGATATTTTTGGCCATGCTACGGTGCAAATGCTGGCTGAATTTCTCAGCCAGGCTTCGGCAATAGCGCCATCCGCTCCATCAGCCCCAGCCAAGACCGTCCCGGCCTCGGATCTTAACCCGGAACAGATTGACCGGCTTTCAGCCAATTTAGATAATCTTACCGAAGCCGAGGTCGAGCTATTGCTGGCTAAATTATAGATTTTCAGATAAATACTTTTGGCATGCTTCATATCCACCCAAAAGTAGTTGACGGCACTGGTTCCGGTTGTACTGGCGATGCGTAGTTTAAGAAATAAATCCGGCATCAGGTGCCACAATTCAAATTAGCAGATAAGACATGGATAATTATACTAACACTCGAATTAATGATGATAATAAAAAAGTATCTCTTACAAAAGATATAAACCCAAATAAAACATTCAGTTGTTTTGTTGTCGGTGAAACAAGCTTACTGATTCGCTGTGTAGAGCATTTGTTACAGCAAGGGCATATCGTTCAGGGTATCCTTTCTAAGGATACTAAAGTCAATGTATGGGCAAACCGGCAGGGTATGACTTGCTTTAAGAATGAGCAATTGTGGCTTGCCGCACTTCAACAGCAAGAATTTGATTACTTGTTCAGTATTGTCAATTTCTGGATGATACCTTCTGAAATATTGGCACTGCCTCGCAAAGGAGCAATTAATTATCATGATTCACCCCTACCTCGCTATGCAGGTGTGAATGCAACAGTGCATGCTTTACGTCACAATGAAACGCGTCACGCGATCAGTTGGCATGAAATAACCGAAGGTATTGATACGGGAGACATTCTCCAACAAGCATGGTTTGATATATTGCCCGATGATACGGCTCTGACTTTGAATCTACGGTGTTATGAAGCCGCTTTCAGTGCATTTACTGAGCTAGTTCAGGCATTGACCGTGGAGACTGTCAATCCCATCAAACAAAACTTGACCGAACGTAGCTATTATGGACGTTGGGATCGACCGGAAGCAGCTTGTGTCTTGAATTGGCAAAAGACGGCTGAACAGCTTGACGCACTGATACGTGCTTTGAATATGGGTGCCTATAGTAATACAGTCGGATTGCCTAAGTGTCTGATTGGGGGAAGTGTATTCATTCCGTCAGAAACTGAAGTATTGGCAACGGCTTCGACACAAGCACCCGGCACCTTGCTGGCGATCACCGATACTGCCATTCAAATAGCAACGGGCAGTCAGAATTTAGCAATACACCAGTTATTATCCATGGAAGGCGAATCATTGCCGGCCGCCGAGTGGATGCGGCGTTGTGATGTGCAAGCAGGACAAGCGTTGCCAAACATCAATGCGGAACAAATCCAAAAGCTGAGTCAGCGGGATAAGCGTTACTGTCGTCACGAATCCTACTGGATAGAGCAATTATCAGCGGTGAGACCGGTCAGTTTGCCCCATCATCGAGCCATGCTGGCTGACGAGACCGGCTTGCCCCCTTATACGCAGATTCGTTTCCCCCAAACATGCGATGCCGTTTTTCTCACTTTAAGCTTTGCCGTGTTGCTGGCGCGGTTCAGTCAATCTTATACATTAACCTTAGGCTTTAGCAGTCCGGCATTACGTCAGGACATTGCCGGATATGAACATTATTTTGCTGAACAAATACCGCTTAATTTACAGATCGAAGCACAGCAAACGTTTTCAGAAATGCTGCAATCGGTTCGTAAACAGTTAGATGAACTTCACAATAAAGGCACTTATTTAGTTGACTTGATTTTGCGCGACCCCATGCTGACCGCCCCCAATGGTTTGTTTTCCATCGCCTGGGTTGAGTCGGCGCAAGACTCGTTACTGCAACAACGCGGTGAGAATGTGCTCTTAATTGAGACGACGGAGGCTTGTTGTTATTGGCCGGCGGCTTGGCGCTATTTAGCAACACATTTTCAGCAGTTGATCAACGCAATTATTCAATATCCGGATACCCCGCTGTATCAATTGCCATTATTGGATAAACAAGCAATACAGCAGGTGCAAGCTTGGAACAACACCGCAACGGATTATCCACAAGACCAAACCATTGTTGATTTGTTTGAACAACAAGCAGAGAAAACACCTGATAATATTGCGGTTATTTTTGAGGGACAACATCTTAGCTATTCGCAACTCAACGACAAGGCTAATCAGCTGGGACACTATTTACTCAGTCTCAAGAGTCATGATGGTACGGTTTTATTAGCTGATAATCCTTTAATTGCTATTGCCATGGAACGTTCATTGGAAATGGTGATTGGGCTATTGGGCATCCTTAAAGCTGGCGGTGCTTATGTACCTATCGATCCCGGCTATCCAGCGGATCGTATTCGTTATATGCTGACTCACAGTGCCGCCCCGTTGTTATTCACTCAAAGCGGTCTGAAAGCACAATTGCCGTTAGATAAGTTGGATTGTGTCGTGGTATACCCGGACGACGCGAATTTTGAAAACCAGCCGCTTGAGAATCCGGCTGTAAGTATCCAACCTGCTGATTTAGCTTATGTCATTTATACTTCAGGGTCGACCGGGAAACCTAAGGGAGTGATGATTGAGCAACACAATTTGTCAAATTTCTTGTTGGATATGCAGCAACGCACGGGAATAACCGCAAACGACAAGCTGTTAGCCGTGACCACGTTGTCATTTGATATTGCCGCCTTAGAACTCTACCTACCACTTATTTCAGGCAGTCTCCTGCACCTTGCGACCAGAGAGACCGCAATTGATGGTTTTACCTTGCAACAACAAATGGTAAAACACGATGTCAGCTTCATGCAGGCCACGCCGGCTACATGGCAGCTTTTGAAGCACAGTGGCTGGCAAGCAGACACCCACACCCCCTTAAACACTCTTTGCGGCGGTGAAGCGCTCTCCCCGGAACTGGCGAATTATATGTTAGAAAACGGCAGACGTTTATGGAATGTCTATGGGCCGACTGAAACTACTATTTGGTCCTCAGCCTATGAGATTAAAACGGTCTTATATGCCAATCCTTCAATCGGTCAACCCATCGCCAACACCCGCGTTTACATCCTAGACGATCAACGCCAACCCCTGCCGCCAGGCATCCCCGGTGAGCTGTGCATTGCCGGCAGAGGTTTGGCACGCGGCTACCTCAATCGTCCCGAGCTTACCGCCGAGAAATTTATTGAAGTCGAATTATTCGGCAAAACCGAGCGTATTTACAAAACCGGCGACTTGGCCCTATGGCGACCCGACGGCTGCATCGAATGTTTGGGGCGTCTCGACCATCAAGTCAAACTAAGGGGGTTTCGCATTGAATTGGGTGAAATTGAATCCGTAATTAATCAACACCAAGCGATCAAAGAAGCCGTGGTAATACTGTATGAGGCGGATAACAATAAACGCTTGGCGGCTTACATTTCAGTGATCAGTGAAGCAGAGGGGAATTCCATGACCTCTAACGGTTCACTGATAAGCGAATTAGGGGAGTGGCTGAAAGACAGACTGCCCGCTTACATGATTCCCAGTAATTTTAATATCCTCGAACGCTTGCCACTGACTCCTAATGGCAAAATTGACCGTAAAGCCTTGCCGACCCCAAAATCGAATTTGACTGATGCTTATGAAGCGCCACGCAACGACATCGAACAACAATTAGCCAAAGTCTGGAATCGTCTTTTCAAGCATAATAAGATTGGCATTCATGATGACTTCTTTCATCTGGGTGGCGATTCCATTCTTAGTATTCAGATGGTCGCCTACGCCAGTCAGGCTGGCTTACAACTCACAGTGCGTGACTTATTTAAGCATCATACGATTGCCGAGTTAGCGCAAGACCTGATTAGTCAAAGTGGCAAACCTAGTGTTACACCATCCGTCACCATAGTGGAAATTCCGGAGGGGAAAGTTCAAGTTTTGGAGCCCCGATCCGACGAAGGCAACATTCCGCTCTCTTTTATACAAGATCGGATGTGGTTACATCAAACATCAAACCCCAGCAGCTGCTTTTACAATATTTCACACAGGTTCCGTCTCACTGGAAAACTTAATATAGCGGTATTACAACAAAGTTTCAATGAGATTATTAACCGCCATGAAATACTGCGTACAATTTTTCCGGTGGTGGATGGTTCTCCGGTACAGTCAATTTCTCCGGCTTCCACTGTCAATATATCAATAAATGATTTACAAGATTTGTCGGAAAAAGCACAGTTTGACGCAGTAAAAAGACTGATCGAGGAGATTCAGCAGCGTTCCTTTGATGTGATCAAAGGGCCCTTGATGCGTGTAATATTAATACGGCTGGAGGAACAGTCTCACATCCTCTTGTTTGAGGCACACCATATCATCTTTGATATCGTGTCCGAAAAGATACTTTTCAAAGAGTTGGGTATATTCTACAAGGCCATCTTATCCGGCGAATCTTCACCATTGCCAGCTCTGCCTATACAATATGCAGACTATGCCGTGTGGCAACACCGGTCTATCACCCCGGAGGCACTGGAGACCAAACTCAATTATTGGAAACAATGGTTGGCGAAGGGAGAACCGCCGCCGTTAGCGTTTTCCCCCGACAAGCAAGTGCCAGTACCGACTTTCCGCGCTGGCACTGTGTACTATCAGCTTCCTTCTGAATTGGTTAAAAAGCTCAAAAGCTTAAGCCAGCGGACGGGAACCACGTTATTTACGACGATACTGACAGCCTTCGCTGCGTTACTCTGCCGTTACAGTGGCTGTCAAGACATTGTGGTGGGTTCTCCCTTCGTCAACCGTAGCCACTGGAAGCTCGAACAACTCATCGGCTATATCGGCAATTCGCTGTTGTTGCGTATCGATATCAGTGGAAATCCCGCTTTTTCTAACTTACTGAGTCAAGTACAACAGGTCGTGCTTGCGGCCATAACTAACCAGGATCTGCCATTTGAGCAAATGGAGAAAATCTTACAGCCAAAATCTAAGCGTGATGCTCCCTTGTCCAAAACATTTATAAGCTTTTTTCCGGAGGCGCCACCCGAAAAATTAAAATTACCGGATATGACAATGACTTCTATGCCGTTAGAGCCGTTAGTGACCGGGCTGGATCTATTCCTGATAATATGGGAAAAAAAGACTCCATCAGAGACATTTTTGCAGGGGTTTTGGCGATATAACCAGGATATATTTGATGCGGAGACTGTCGTTCGGATGACGGAGAATTTTCAAGCAGTATTGGAGGCGGTTGCCACAGAACCTTCGTTGTCAGTGGAGGGATTGCCTATGTCGTTATAGCGAATTGTGGCATGCTTCATATCCCGGTTGACACTTTTCCAAAAAATCATTCATAAAGTTGG
>CBDTVG010000002.1:0-23632 GCA_965363745.1 uncultured Candidatus Electrothrix sp.
GCATCTCCTCTTGATTTGTTGTCGTTGCTCTTGTTGTTGTTTTTCATCGGATCAACCAGTAACTGCACAGATATACGATAAAATTAATATATAATTAAATCATTGCAAACGTCAAATCTTAAATCCTCTTTTTCCGATGATTCTGTTATTTCACTCAATAACGTAGGCAAGGTGTATAAACTATATTCCCGTCCATTACATCGGGTCGTCGAAGCGTTGCTGCCTCGAGCTGACGGTAAATACTACCAGAAATTTCATGCCCTCAATGATATTTCGTTTACTGTGGAGCGGGGACAGACTGTAGGTATTATCGGTCAAAACGGAAGCGGCAAGTCAACACTGCTGCAAATCGTTTGTGGTATTTTGCAACCCTCTGCCGGGCAGGTTGTAGTTGATGGACGAATTTCCGCTCTGCTGGAGCTTGGAGCAGGCTTTAATCCGGAATTTACCGGTCGTGACAACGTCTATCTGAATGGTTCTATTTTGGGTGTGGAACGAAATGAGATGGATGAATGTTTTGACGACATTACTGCTTTTGCTGATATTGGTGAATTTATTGACCAATCGGTCAAGACATACTCCAGCGGCATGTATGTCCGATTAGCCTTTGCTGTGGCTATTAACGTTAAACCAGATATTCTTATAGTGGATGAAGCCTTGTCTGTGGGTGACACCGCATTTCAGGCTAAGTGTTTTGCTAAATTCAAGGAGTTTCAAGAAAATGGGGTGACTATTCTGTTTGTCACCCATTCCATGGACTTGGTTACCCGTTACTGCACTAACGCTTTATTGCTGGAACATGGGAGGATAGTCAAATCAGGCCCGGCCAAGGAAGTGGTTGACGAATACAATCGTATGACAGTGAAGTGTTCAGAGCGTGATACCGCTCTTGGCGACGTGAATCATGCGACAGAAATCGCAGAAATCGGGGACGAAAAAAATAACGGAAACACGTCATCCAGCAAAAAAAAATCTTCCACCAGCAGTTTGACCGTTCACATGCAAAAAAGTGAACTGGCGTATCAACTTAATTCAAACGAAAATCGTTACGGTAATGGTAAGGCGGAAATAATTGAGGTGGGGATAGATTCTCTGAGTGAGAAGGTAAAATATTCTTTTGTGCATGGTGAGCATTATCGTTTTAAGTTTAAAACTCTTTTCCATGAAACTTTGTTAAATCCTATAACCGCTTATACGATTAAAGATGTCAAAGGTTTTGACCTAACCGGAACCAACACCTTGTTTCAAAACATTGAAATCGGCAAGGTAAAAGAGGGCGACATTATATTAACTGAATTTGAGCAGCGCATGATGCTCAACCCTGGAGGCTACCTCCTTTCTTTCGGGTGCGCCGGTTTTGAAGATGATAAATATGTTGTCTATGATCGTCGTTATGATGTCATCACTTTTGAAGTCATCTCTGAAAACGCCAGCGTAGGTGTTTTTGATTTGGACTCAACAATCAAAATCAGCCGGGTGGAAGGATAGATTTTCATGCCGGTATCAAAGTACACCAAATCTTCTGGCGGAATCTGGACGCGAACGGATACTTCTAGTTTCAATTATTCCGATGGCGATGAGATTGAAAATCGGTTGTTGAACCAGGTGCGACAGGCCAAAGATGTCTCTCTGGCCTCTGATGAGCTGCAACGCTTAATGGTCGATTGGCCTAGCGAATACCATTTCTCACCCTTAAGGGCAAACCTCCTTTCTCCTTTTCATCTTCATCAATTCGACAACATTCTTGAAATTGGCTCTGGATGCGGTGCCATGACCAGGGTGCTTGGTGAACAATGTCCTGCGTCCAAGATTATCGCCCTTGAAGGCAGTATGCGCCGGGCTAAAATTACCAAGGCCCGTTGCCGTGGTTTAAGTAATGTAGAAATTTTTCAAGACTCATTTGCGGACTTTGAGCAGGATGATCCCTTTGATTTAATCAGCATGATTGGGGTGTTGGAGTACAGCCCCTCCTATTTTGAAGGCGAAAATCCGATATTGGAAGCTCTGCATCGGGCCCGTCGTTTGTTAAGCGCAAACGGTGTATTGGTCGTTGCCATTGAGAATCAGCTTGGCTTGAAATATTTCAATGGTTGCGAGGAAGATCATACCGGCCAACCCTTCTTCGGTATTAATGATCTGTATCGACTTGGAACGTTTCGTACCTTTGGCAAAAAACAATTAGAGGAACAGTTTGCTCAGGCCGGGTTTGATCGGGTGGAGTTTGTTTACCCCTTTCCTGATTATAAATTACCTCAACTTTTGTTGCGTGAGGAATCCTTTCAATGTGATGAACTCAACCTCTCCCACCTTGCTGGTCAATACCCATCCAGAGATTACAGTCGTATTGGCGATAAAATTTTCCAGGAGACCAGAGTCTGGAACCTCCTGTCTCAAAACGGTTTACTTCGAGACCTAGCCAATTCATTTTTAGTTTTCGCCTTTTGTGGTGACAGCACCTTGGCCGATCTTACCGACCCATGGTTGCTCAAGTCCTTCAGTTGCAGGCGCAAAAAACGTTATCTTATTGAAACGGTATTCCAGAAGGAACAGGATGGGCTTGTAGTGGAAAAGAAGCTCTGTTATCCCTCCGCCTTTGATCAAACAGATAATGAACCGGAAAACATAATTCATCATATCGGTAAGGTTAATTATATTAAAGGGGTACCTTATGGATACAGCTTACTGGATCAGGTATCAAAAAAAGACTCGTTAGCTCAATTTATTAATTATTTGACACCATGGATGAATTGGCTGCGTGAAAACGCTTACTCTCAATCATCGTCAACTGGCCACGAAATGTTACTGCTTCCCGGCGAACTCTACGACTGCACGCCTGCCAATTTTTTGGTCAACAAGCATAAACAGCTTTGTCTGATTGATCAGGAATGGGAGTATAGGAAACCATTGGAGCTTGGTTTTGTGTTGTTCAGGGGATTGTACCGTGAATTAAATGCCAATCTCATCTTTTTTGAACAAACTGATCTGTTTGCCAACGGAAATTTCTTGGATGTGTTAGCCAAGATATATGATGCGTTTGGTCTATTCTTTGACCAAGATATTTTTGTTCATTATCTGGATATTGAAATTACTTTTCAGCTGGAAGTCTGCATGCATAACGTAGGACGAAAAGAATTAATTGATTATTTTCATAATTTTTTCAAGGAAAAGAGAACACAAAAATCAGGGATCACCGAGCTGTTGCTTTCCGGTGGAACCAGACGACATGCCTTTTTGATAGAACAGGAAAAAATGTTACGTCAGGCAGTGATTGAGCGTGATCAAGAATTATTAGAAATTTTTAAAAGCCATTCATGGCGCCTGACTGCGCCGTTACGTTCTGCGGGATATTTAGTAAGAGATTATTTTAAAAAGATATCTTTAGCAGGGAAAAATAAGCACTTATAATTTTCCTGAAGTCTTTGCTCAATACAGAGTGCATGCTTGCAATGCCGAGTTGTCGTATCTGGCTGAAGATAAAAATTTGACTATAATGCAAAAAGATATTATTGGAAGAACAGGTTGAAGGAGGGAATCAGCAGAGCTGAAGCCGGAAGAGCGGTTGATACAACAACGGCACTGATCCGGCGCAAATTAAAAAAGGAGTTTACATGAAATCATCATCTTGTATTTTCCTATTAATTACCTTAATCCTGTTTGCGTCATGCCCTATAAATAGTCAAGCACAAGAAGATCCGCCAATATCCCCAATAATCCCGATAATTCCTTCCAACTGGTTTATTATCAACATGTACAATACAGGTGTGCTGAATGCATTAAGTGCCCAAGCAAGGAGCAACCTTATCAATGTACAAGCTAGTCCTGATTCTACAGATGCTCAAGTCAATGCGGCTACGAGAGTAGTTCAGCTTCTAATAGGTAGCACCCTGAGCGAAGTAGTAAGTTTTATCAGTAACACACCAGGCACAACCGTGACCCCAACAGATACGATTGCAAGACAATCTATTACGAATTTAGTACTAGATTACATAGCAACCGAACCTTAAGCCCCCTACTGCCTAAACGATGGACAGTGACAGAGTTTATCAAAGTGCGGACGTTGTCCGGGGTACGCCAGCCCCAAGAACCTGCAAAGTAAAAAAGAGACGTGCGGGCAAAGCCCGAATTAAAAGTAAAGAGCTACCCCCGCTTTGTCGGGGTCTCTAAACGCTAAAGATAACGAGAAATTGATGCGTTTTTCTGTCATTACACCAAGCTACAACAGTGATCGTTTTATAGAAACATCAATTCTCAGTGTGTTGCAACAAAAACATGCCGATCTGGAACTGGAATATATTATAGTGGATGGAGGCAGTACGGACAACTCCCTCTCTATTATAGAAAGATATAAGCATGATATTGATCACTTAATAGTGGAACGAGATTCAGGGCCAGCCAATGCTCTCAATAAGGGACTTGCCTTGGCCACCGGAGATATCATCGCTTGGCTGAATGCTGATGACCTATATTATCCAGAAACATTGCGGCGTGTTCAGCAAGCCATGCAATGCCGCCCTGATGCCGCTTTTTGTTTTGGCGGGTGTCCTGTCATTGACGAACAAGGCGGTGAAATTCGTTCCGGGATAACCCGCTTTAAGGAATTTTTCTATCCCTTATCGTGTCGCTTCACCTACCAATGCATTAATTACCTCTCGCAACCGACTTTATTTTTTCGTCGACAGGCTGTTGAACAGGTTGGATTGCTTCGTGAAGACATGGTCGCAGCTTGGGATTATGAGTTCATTCTCCGACTTTGGCAGTGTGGCGATGCTGTTCAGGTAGCGGGCGAGCCGCTTTCGGCATTTCGTTGGCATGAAAATTCTATCAGTGGGCAGAATTTCAGGGTGCAGTTTCAAGAGGAATACATGGCGGCAAAAGCCGATGCCGGTGCTTTCAGTGTCCAGACATCGCTTCATTTTTTTGTTCGCTGGGGAATTGTAGGAGCTTATACCGCAATGTCCAGGCTGCGAAAAAATGCTTCTGGGCGGGCGGGCTAACTTATGCGGATTGGAATAAATACCTTGTTTCTGGTTCCCGGTGATGTGGGCGGCACAGAAGTTTACCTGCGCAATACGCTTACCGCTATGGCAGATCTCCTCAAAACAGAAGACTCCCTGATACTGTTCACTAATCGAGAAAATGACACTCTTCTCCGGGCGGATCTTGCCGGATATTCCCAAGTAAAATTTCATCGAATTTTCTGCCGGGCCGCAATACGCCCTTTACGAATTCTGGCGGAGCAGCTTCTGTTGCCTTTTGCGGTACACAAGGCTCAAGTGGAGGTGCTCTGGTCACCGGGCTACACTGCTCCCGCAGTGTGTTGTTCTCCTCAGGCGGTTACCGTTTGTGATCTGCAATACAAAAGTTATCCCGAAGACATGAGTCGGCTGGAACGAACTGTACTCGACATCTTGGTCAGAATAGCCTGCCGGCAATGCCAAGCTGTGCTGAGTATTTCCGAATTTTCCCGTCAGGAGGTGATCAGGTACGGATTTGCTGATGCGGAAAAGGTGCATACTGTATTGCTCGGCGCAAAAAAATGTTTTAACGACATGTCTTTTAAAAAAGAAAATGTCGATCATATTTTGCAGATTTTGGGTATCCATAAACCCTTTCTTCTCTGCGTGGCCCATACGTATCCTCATAAAAACATAGATAAACTTATTGATGCCTTCGCCCTCCTTGAGCGAAAAATACCGCATCAGCTTGTTTTGGTGGGTAAAGGTCGTAGAGGCGAACAGGCTGTCAGACAAAGTCTGCGCAAGTTGCAAAATCCAGATCGGGCAGTTCGGTTGCAGGAACTGTCGGACAGAGAGCTGCAAACGCTCTATCGGAAAGCGGCTGTTTTTGTCCTTCCTTCAAGCTATGAGGGCTTCGGTCTGCCGGTGCTTGAGGCCATGACAGCCGGACTACCAGTGGTGATGGTTCAAAAAGGTTCCCTGGCTGAAGTCGGCGGTGAACATGCTTATTATGTGAATGAACCGGATCCCTTGCTGCTTGCCGACAAGATCATGGATACGCTTAATCTCAATGATCAGGAGTGCGACAGTTGTGCAAAGCAAGGTCGCCAGTGGGCCGAGGGCTTTACTTGGGAAAGAACAGCGGCTCAGACCATTCAGGTATTGCGCTCTGTTGCGAAAAAAAATCTGTGAAAAAATTCTTGATAAGCGGTGCATTAGTCAAGAAGAAGCCTGTTTATCTCAACTGTTCGAATTTCTGCGACACAGAGTGAAACGCGCCAAAGAATTACAGGAACGGTTGGATAAAATATTACGGGGTTCATTGATTCACCTGCTGGCTAAAATTCACAGTAAATGATTCAATCATAAATATTATAGGGACATGGAATGAACAACGAACAACAATGGGATATTATCATCCAACCGAAAGCAGGCTGGTTTGACCTTCATCTCGTTGAACTCTGGCGTTACCGCGAGCTGATCGGCATGTTTGTAAAGAGGGATTTTGTTACTATTTATAAGCAGACTGTTTTAGGACCTTTATGGTTTATCATTCAGCCACTTTTCACCACTATCGTTTTTACAGTGGTGTTCGGCAACGTTGCTCGAATTCCTACCGACAGTATTCCTCCGTTTCTTTTTTATATGAGCGGAAATGTGCTTTGGAGTTATTTCGCCGCCTGTCTCACTGTTAACGCCAACACCTTTATAGGTAACGCCGGTATATTTGGCAAGGCCTATTTTCCTCGGCTTACGGTGCCTATATCTTCGATTATCAGCAACCTGTTTCGATTTTTAATCCAGTTTGTCTTGTTTCTCGGATTCTATTTTTATTTTTTCTGGAAAGGAGCTCCGTTTCAGCCTAAAATATGGATTGTCGTTTTTCCAATCTTAGTGTTGCAAATGGCTTTATTGAGTCTTGGCGTGGGGATTCTTGTTTCCTCTCTGACCACCAAGTACAGGGATTTAAGTTTTGCAATGGGTCTTGTCATCCAGCTATGGATGTATGCCACCCCCATTGTATATCCGCTGAGTTTAGTGCCGGATTGGCTCAGGTCTTGGTATGTGTTGAATCCTATGGTTTCGATAGTCGAATGTTTTCGTTATGCTTTTTTTGGATCAGGGGCCATCCAGTGGGGATATGTCGCTGTCAGCTGGCTAGTCACGCTGGTAATGCTGTTTATCGGTGTGGTTTTGTTTAGCCGAATTGAAAAAACATTTATGGATACGGTTTGAAGGAGAGTTTTGGGAAAAAACAGGTGGAAACAGCGTGTTTGAAATTTGAAACAAATGTTCCGCATCGGAATTTTAACTTTATAAATTATGTCAACAGTAATAAAAATAGAGGATATCTGGAAGGAATACCGTCTCGGAGTCATCAGTCATGGCACCATGGCCCATGATTTGCAGTCTTGGTGGGCAAAAGTACGCGGTAAAATGGATCCCAACAGTAAGGTTTTTGCTTCGATTGATCATTCAGAACATGTTGGCTCAGATAAATTTTGGGCCTTAAAGGATATCAATGCGGAAATAAAGCAAGGTGAAACTCTTGGTATTATCGGAAGAAATGGGTCGGGAAAGTCAACTCTACTCAAGATTCTTTCTCGTGTGACAGCACCGACTAAAGGCAGTATAAAGGTCAAAGGCAGAATCGCCAGTCTTCTTGAGGTCGGAACCGGCTTTCATCCTGAATTAACGGGCCGGGAAAATATTTTTTTAAACGGAACCATTCTTGGTATGACCAAGCTGGAAATCAGCAGCAGGTTAGATGAAATTATAGATTTTTCCGGCGTTGAAGATTTCATAGAAACCCCTGTGAAAAGGTATTCTTCCGGCATGTATGTCAGATTGGCTTTTGCGGTCGCGGCGCATTTGAAATCTGAAATTTTAATTATTGATGAAGTGTTGGCAGTGGGTGACCTGGCATTCCAAAGAAAATGTCTGCAAAAAATTGGTGCATTAAGTAGGGAAGGGCGGACTGTATTATTTGTCAGTCATATGACAGGAGCAGTGGAGAATCTCTGTAGTAGAGTAATTTGGTTAAAAAATGGTACCTTATTTCAACAGGGGCCGACATCAGACGTTGTTAACAATTATTTAAATGCCATTACTGATGACAACGGCAAGACTCCTGCGATCAGCGGCACCGGTGAGGCGACTGTAGCGTCAATCCGGCTGGTGGATGAAAACCAAAAATCAATTGAGACCGTGCAGGTTGGCCAATTGGTTCATATGCAGGTGGATGTGCAGGTGTGTTCAGCCCTTGACCGTCTGGTATTCGGTTATGGTATCAAAGATAAATCCGGTCAGGTCATGTACGGGACAAATACACATTTAAAGGAACAGGCATTGTCTGGAGTTAACCCAGGCGAATGTTATCATTTTGATATTTCTTTTCCAGCTAACCTTGGTCCGGGA
The DNA here is from genome assembly GCA_965363745.1 of uncultured Candidatus Electrothrix sp. GTDB lineage: Bacteria > Desulfobacterota > Desulfobulbia > Desulfobulbales > Desulfobulbaceae > Electrothrix. The sequence continues at coordinate 8,376 of CBDTVG010000002.1, forward strand.
ACATTTACAATAGAAACAGCCTTAACCAGTAGTGAGACACATCAAGAAAACAATTATGAGTGGCAAGACAACGCTCTTGTTTTCGATGTGGTACTTCCAGATAAGGTTGACTTTTCCGGATGCGTTTGGATGGATCCTGTCATACAGGTTTCCAAAAAATTATGATTGACTTGTGGTGATTGACTTTTATATATCAGGGATAGGACATTTTTATGGAGCAACGTACAACAGGATTTTACAGCGCTTTTGAAGACCGTTATCGAGGTAGCCGCAAATTAATTAAGTCTCGACTACACGTCTATCTCGCATTTATCAAACCACTTAAAGAAATATATGAACATTGCGAGGCGGTTGATCTCGGTTGCGGACGTGGTGAATGGCTTGAGTTGTTAGGAGAGAATGAATTTAATGCTGTCGGAGTGGATCTTGATGAAGGGATGTTGGAGGCTTGCAGGACGCGCAATTTATCTGCAGAATTAGGAGAAGCCGTAAGTTATCTGCAAACTCTTCAGGATGCAAGTGTTGCGGTTGTTTCCGGTTTTCATATTGCTGAACATCTTTTATTTTCGGATTTAGAAATTCTTGTGAAGGAGGCGTTACGAGTATTACAGCCGGGAGGCTTACTGATTCTTGAAACTCCCAACCCCGAAAATATATCCGTGGGATCAAATTCATTTTATCTAGATCCCAGCCATCAAAGACCATTACCCTCCACGTTGCTTTCTTTTTTGCTGGAGTATGTCGGTTTTCATAGGCATAAAATTGTGCGATTGCAAGAATCACCAGAACTGTCAATCGGAGAAGAAATTAATTTATTACAAGTGCTTACCGGAGTGAGCCCTGACTATGCTGTTATTGCGCAGAAAAAATCTACCCCTCGCCATATGGCTTTTTTTGATGTGGCCTTTGACAAGGAGTATGGAATAGAACTTGCTGTTTTGGCTAATCAATATCATACACAAATGTTACATAAGATTTTGCGGAATCAAAATTCGGTTGAGAATTTGGCGGAAAAATTGGCTGATATTTACTCCAGCCAATCTTGGAAGTTGACCTATCCGCTTCGCTGGGGTGGAGCAAAACTACAAAATGCAGGTTCAAAACTCATAGGCATCAATAAAAAATCAGCATCTCTTCTTCGCCGTTTTTTGTTTTTTTTATCATCTTCTGCGCAATCTCATCCCGGATTGCTTGCATTCATTCACATATTTCTTGATCGTGTTCCATTTATAAAAAACCGGTTGGATCATTTTTTAGCCGGTGGAAAAAAGCAGAGCACATTTTTCCATAAATGGGTCTGTGTTTCAGAAGCACAGAAATTTTCTCCTGTCAACCTTTCCTCTCTGCCGCTGCGTGCTGATCAGATTTATAAAAAATTGAAAGTTGCCATAGCGCAACAACAAAAAGAGAAAGTCTAATGCGCATAGTTATTGATATGCAGGGAGCGCAAACCGAAAGTCGCTCCCGAAAAATAGGCCGTTATATCCTGTCGCTGGCCAAGGCAATGGTGCGAAATCGAGGAGATCATGAAATAATTTTGGCATTAAATGGTTTTTTTTCCGATACTGTAGACACAATACGAGATGAATTCGACAGCCTGTTACCTCAGGAGAAGATTCGAGTCTGGTATGCTCCCTGCCCTGTGCAGGGTTGCGATCCGAAAAATCAATGGCGGCGTGAGGCGGCACAATTAATCCGTGAAGCTTTTCTCGCCAGTCTGCATCCTGATATTGTACATGTAACAAGTTTATTTGAAGGCTTTACTGATAATGCTGTTACCAGTATTGGAACTTTCGCTTCCAATTTACCAACAGCGGTTACTGTATACGACCTTATTCCCCTTCTTTCTCCTGAAAAATATTTGGCAAATGCTGATTTTTCTCTCTATTACCATAAAAAAATAGAATTTTTAAACAATGCCGAACTTATTTTAGCAATATCAAAATCGTCTGCTAGAGAATCTCGTGATTTCTTGAATATTCCAGCAAAATCTGTTGTCAATATATCTGCCGCTTGTGATGCGATATTTCAACAGAGGCAAATTGCGGAAAAAAAGAAAAAGGACTTGTTTAACAATTTAAATATCAATTATAAGTACATATTATACACTGGCGGTGCTGACCCAAGAAAAAATCTGAACAACTTAATTGAGGCTTACGCAGGCATGCCGGATCAGTTGCGGGAAAAACATCAGTTGGTACTTTCCGGAAAAATGCTGAATGGTATAGTTGCCCAGCTTAAAAAGACAGCACACTTAAACAATATTCCTGAAGGTCGAATTATTTTTACAGGTTACGTGTCTGATGAAAATCTTGTCACACTGTATAACCTCTGTGAAGTATTCATTTTTCCATCTTTACATGAAGGATTCGGCCTTCCCGCTCTTGAGGCGATGTCCTGCGGCGCAGCGGTCATAGCTTCCAAGAGCACCAGTTTGCCGGAAGTGATTGGTCGAAAGGATGCCTTGTTTGATCCCTCAGATGTATGTTCTATCAGAGTAAAGTTACAAAGAGTGCTCGAAGATAAGAGTTTCAAAGAAAGCTTGCGTGGCTACGGTCTGCAAAGAGCAAAGAACTTTTCCTGGGAAGCAAGTGCTCAACAAGCGATTTCCGCTTTTGAAAAATGGTACGCTTCAAATTCCGTCTCCAGTTCTCCGCAGGTGCAACCTGTGACCTCGGATATATTGATCAAGGCATTGGCTGGTCAGCATTGTTTTGATATTGAACCGAAAGACGATGATTTACGAGCCAGTGCGTGGTGTATTGCACAGAATCAGCCTGAGAGAGAAGGGAAACCTCAATTATTCGTAGATATTTCTACTTTTTCCCAAAGGGATTCGAAAACAGGAGTACAGCGAGTAGTACGTTCCATTTTGCGAGAATTGCTCCTGAATCCGCCGACTGGTTACAGTGTAGAGCCTGTTTATGCCGACATCTGTTGCAAGGGATATCGTTATGCGAAAAGTTTCAGCAGAGAGTTTATGGGCCGAGATGAGGATGGACAAGGTGATGATCCAATTGAATTCCAGCATGGTGATATCTTTCTTGGGCTTGATCTGTTGCTCTGCACGATTGAGAGGCAATTTGATTATTTAAAAATGTTGCATCAAAGCGGGGTGCGAATATTTTTTGTAGTGTATGATTTACTTCCGCTTACGTCCGGGTATTTTGCAGAATACATTGAAAGGTGTTACGCACAATGGATTAAAATGATAATGGTTTTTGATGGAGCAATCTGCATTTCGCATGCGGTCGCAGATGAGTTGAAAGCATGGCGTTACAACAATATTTCTCCACGTATACGCCCTTTTCGTATAGAATGGTTCCATTTAGGTGCTGATATTGAAAACTCAATGCCCTCTAAGGGGTTGCCCTCTAATGCGGAAGATGTGCTGACAATTTTCCAGAGCAAGCCCAGTTTTTTAATGGTCGGGACTATCGAACCGCGAAAAGGCCATCGACAAGTCTTAACAGCATTTGAGCAAATTTGGAATACGAGAACAGACGTAAATCTGGTTATTGTTGGTGTCGGCGGCTGGATGGTTAACAAACTGATTGAATTAATACGAAATCATGCGGAGAGAAATAACCGTTTGTTCTGGCTTAAGGGAATAAGTGATGAATACTTGGAAAAGGTTTATTCCTCCTGCACCTGTCTTATAGCCGCATCGGAAGGCGAAGGGTTCGGTCTTCCCCTGATTGAGGCCGCACAGCATGAACTGCCGATTATAGCAAGAGATATACCCGTTTTTAGAGAGGTTGCCGGTGATCACGCAGTTTATTTTTCAGGTCTGGAAGCTCATAATTTGAAAAAAAATATTGAGTTATGGCTGAATTTATATTCTGAGAACAGGATACCTGAATCCTCAAAAATGCCTTGGTTGTCTTGGAAGCAAAGTACCAAAAAGCTTACAGAAATTCTTAATCTCAATACATAACAATTTTTAGCCTATGACGTAAGCACGTTGTTTCTGACACCGGATCATTGAACGGACCTTCGGCTGCATGTGTTTCGCAATACAGCTATGCGAATTTGAAATCCTAAACAGCAACTTGCGGAAAGAATAAAAAATTATTTCAAACTTTACGAAACATAACTTACCAATAACTACCTGTAAATGTTACATAACATTTTTTTAGTGTCATGGCTGGTTTTTCTTCTGATCTTTCTTTTGATACCATTCAGCCAGTCCAATTATTTATCGATGATGCCAGGCGATATTGGCGACGCACGTTTAAATAATTATTTCCTTGAAAATATCTACCAATTTTTTGCTGGCAGCAGTGATTCACTTTGGCATTTCGGGTTCTTTAGCCCTTTTCCTTATGTTATCGGATTCAGTGATAATCTCTTTGGTAGCGCACCAGTTTATCTGGGGGCACGTTTACTTACCGGACAGCCGGACACAGCGTTTCAACTCTGGTACTTATTTAGCTATTTCGTCAATTTCTCCGCTGCATACTATGCTTTCGGCAAGCTGAAAGTCTCCCCGCTTGCTGCGTTGGTCGGATCATTGATTTTTACTTTCGCACTTCCCGCAACTATACGTTCAGGTCATGCCCAGTTGTGCTACCGTTTTGCCGTCCCACTTGCTGCTGCCATGTTTATCTTGTTTTTGGATAAAAAACGTTGGATTTTTTTTGTCATGGCAGTCGGCTGGCTGATTTGGCAGTTCTACTGCTCAATTTATATAGGTTTCTTTACTTTATTGCTGATGGGCGGCATTTTTGTAGTATATATTTTGCTTTCCTTCTGGAAGCAGCACAGGAAAACCCCTCTTTCTATTGTCGGCGAGTTTATATCCAGCTGGCATGCCCAAGCATTCGGCGTGCGCTTGAGAATAATCTTATCCCTCTTACTGCTGATTGGCCTCCTGATATTGCTTTTCTATCCTTACTTGTGCGTTACGCAATTATATTCTGCAACCAGAAGCCTCGATGAAATTGCCTCGATGCTACCAAGGCCTTACAGCTATTTTCTATCCGACAGGTCTTGGCTCTGGTCTTCTCTGGCTAGAAAAATTGTCGATATCCCGATGCGGCACGAGCACCAAATGTTTATTGGTGCAGTACCCATGCTTTTGGCTTTCATGGGGTGTATAGCTGGAGGCTACAGAGCAAGGAACAATATAGCACTTCCTCTTCTTGCGGGAACATTAGCAGGATTGATACTTCTGACTCTTAATATAGGTGGTTTTAGCCTTTGGCTTTTTTTGGCAAAATTACCTTTGGCATCCGCTATTCGAGCAATGACAAGAATTGATCTGGTTCTATTGTTTCCGGTTGCTTATCTTGCCGCAATCGCTGTTGATCAGCTTCGTAACCGCTCTATCTGGCTGTCGATTTTGCTTTTCGTTATTGTTATTCCGGCAATGATTTTTGAATTCTCAGCTACATCTGTATCGTTAAGTAAAAAAAGTGTGTGGAGAGAGAGAGTTAACGTGAAGGAAGAGAGCTTTCCAAATAAATTGCCGATTGATCCAATTCTTTTTTTTGCCCAGTCTAACGGTCCGTTCTTTGCGGACGAAATTGATGCTATGTGGATTTCCCTTAAACACGGCGTAAAGACGTTAAATGGTTATTCTGGTTTTTTACCTTCTGGATTGAGATATGATTTTGGAAACGATTGTATGGAAGTTCCCCGCAGAGTTTCTGCCTATCTCCTTTTATTCGGTCATGATACCGATCAGGCAGCTTATGTCAACTTGATGCGGCGTATTGTGCCCATTGGATTTAAAGACTGTGATGAAAAATGGATACAGCAGCATCCTCCACTAACTTTAAAAAATCGCCGTCCGTATTCTATAGAGGAATTTCACAACCTTTCATTGCACTACCTGGGTAAGGCAGTTAAAAACGACAAATGGACTGTTGAGGTAAAAGTTGTAAATGCCAGCGGATTACATTTTGCTCTATATTCAGTAGATAGCCCAATACGGCTCTCATGGCGATTTATTGATACTGCAGGAAAGCCAGTCAGTGGCTGGGATACTCGTATGGATTTACCTTTTGACGTGGGTGCTGATAGTTTTCTTAACTGTAAGCTACTTATTGATCCAAAGATGAAAATTAAGGGAGGATCCTTGCAGGTTTCGCTAGTGCAGGAAGGTCTTTTTTGGGGGCACGATATAGGGATTGAACCGCTAATGATCCCATGGGATTGACTATTCCTAAACCCGTTCATTCAGCGTTTGGTGAACTTCAAAAATTCAGTGCGGCATAACATCTGTTATGATATTAAGAGAGGGAGATTTAATGTCTGAAAAAAGACTTGAGGCAGGGAGTTTCTTGATGGATTTTCTTGTAATATCAATAATCTCAATCTCGACAGTTTCAATCGTCGCTCTGGTTATAAACGCCTTCAATCCAACCGTAGTAGTTTTCAGCGGGTTAGCCATCTCCACAACATTCTGTGTCCTTTTTCAACGTGGAGACCTAAATGGCTCCTGTCTGCCGAAGGGATATTTTTTACCTTTGTTGGCGGTCATTTTTTTAGCGTTAATATTTCGTGCTGAACCGTTCCCTTGGATTCACGGGGGGCAAGATCAAGGACTCTATGTCAGTATGTCTTCATATTATCAACATGGCGGGAAGGTGTTTATTGAAGATAATAGCCTTAATAACTTGCCTAATGAAAGTCTGAAGAAAATTTATAAAAAAAATATCAGGAAGGTACGTAAAGGAGAAAACGATTTATCTGAATTATTTTTCCAACCAGGAGTATTTTATGGTGGAGATAAAGACTATGTCTTTCAGTTCTATCATTTACATCCTCTATGGATGGCTCTGTTCGCAGAATTTTTTGGAGATGATGCCAGGTGGTATTCTCTAACATTTTTCAGCATATTGAGCATTATTTTTCTTATGCTGCTAACAATAGAACTGTCCGGTTCCAACTTGGCTGGCTTGATGGCAGGTGTGCTATTGGCCATCAATCCATTGCATGTTTTTTTTTCCAAATGGCCTGTTACGGAAATTACAGCGCTCGCTTTTACTTCAATAGGAATATATTATCTGATTCGATCATATAGACTGTCACGAGAAGGTTTTTCCTCAATACCTACATTAATTATTTCTTCCGGCAGCTTATCGCTTATGTTCTTTGTGCGAATAAGCGGATTTCTATATCTTCCTCTATTACTTACATTAATCCTTGTTGGAATTTGGCTTAACAAAGTAAAAAATGATCGATTCGGAAAATATTTAGTCTTTTTTTCGATTTCATCTGTTTTTATCTACTTTCTTTCTTTTTTTTACGGGTTGATATTTTCACCAGAGTATTCAAAATTCATATACAATTTAATATTTGGACGATTTCTTGCTGACAGATCTTTCATCTTGATATTTGCTGTTATTATTTCTTTTATTACGTCTATCACTATTTGGTTTTTACTGCTACGTAATTCCAATTTTGTTTATTTTGTCAAAAAAATTGATTTTTCAAAAGTTACAATACGGTTATCTTTTCTGATAGGGTTCTTTTTTGCTCTGTTTAATTTATATAAAGTGTATAAGCTTGGATATACAAATGCATACATTGAGAGCCAATGGTATAATCAGCGTTGGCATCTTTCAGGAAGTGGCATACAAGCTATACAGCAATCCACTGTACTTAACTGGTTGATATACACCTCACCATTTATGGTTGTTGTTGGAGTGACGGCACTTCTGAAGAGAAAAATTAATAATCAGTTAGCGTTACTAGTTCTGTTTGTTTCAATAACTCTTATAGCTAACATTTACCAGATGTTTGTCATTCCGTATCAGTATTATTATGCTCGATATTTACTTTCAGAAGCCGTTCCATATGGAATTGTCGTTGCCACTGCGGCAATTTTTTATCACAATCGTCCGATTTGGAAAAAATTAGGAATTGCGGCATTTTTATGCACAGTTCCTCTGTTCGTTTTTTATTCGTATAAACAAATTGGCGCGGAAGAAGGTGTACGCCCGCTTGCTGTTTTACGAAAAATCGCTGCGCATATTGAGGAAAGAGACTATCTGTTAATTGATCCAAACTGGCCTGTTTCTCGATTTTTGATAGAAACGCCGTTGCGATTTTATTTTGGCCTAAATACGTTTGTTGTACCCAAAAAGGACATGGATATGGTGATTGATAGTTTTGCATCCTACCCAGAAAATATTTGGTTGTTAAGCCCGACTCTCCTTATTGATGATCGATTTACCTTAATAGAGCGTCAATTGCATTATGATAAGGTGATGGAAAGATCTGGTGGTATTCCCAAAAAAATAGTTGATAATTTTATGCGTCATGAACTGTTTCTATATTGGCTTAATAAAGACTATCTGATTAAAATAGGTAACACCCCATTTGACGTATCTCCACCATCATTTCAAACTAAAGCAATATTAGGGGACGGTTGGCATAACATTGAAAGCTCACATGTGTGGTCATCAGAACAGGGGAATTTTATTTTTAAAAAATCTATGTTTGCCAAGGATTCTTCCCCTAAAGCAATAACAATTGAAATTTCCGCCTATGCAGCAAGTCAAGAGAATCCTCTTACAGTAACCTTCACCCTTGAAGATCAACAACAAAAGACATATACGTTTACTGATACCGCTCGTACTCATATTCAATTTCCCTTACCCTCTTTGAAAGACAAGGGTGATTGTCACATTGAATTTTCAGCAGATGGAGCTGTATCTCCTCATGCGTTTGAAAATTCTGCCGACACAAGAGTGTTAGGTGTGGCTCTATACTCGTTTTCATTTGATTAACGCTTTTTCATGAAACTTATCATTCAAATTCCCTGCTATAACGAAGCCGCTACCTTGGCGATAACGCTTGCCGCATTACCACGTCAAGTCGCTGGCTTTGATACGGTGGAATGGCTGATCATTGACGACGGCAGCAGTGACAACACCGTCGAAGTCGCACATGCAAACGGTGTTGATCATGTTATCCGGCATACAGGCAATCAAGGATTAGCTAGGGCGTTCATGTCAGGCTTGGACACCTGTCTACGTTTGGGAGCGGATGTTATTGTGAATACCGATGCTGATAATCAATATAACGCCGATGATATTCCGTTGCTCACAGAACCGATCTGTGCGCGACAGGCCGATATTGTGGTCGGAGCAAGACCTATCACCGCTATTGAGCATTTTTCCCCGATCAAAAAAGTTCTTCAGAAGCTCGGCAGTTGGGTGGTACGTATTACAAGCCGAACCAATATTCCGGATGCTCCAAGCGGATTCAGGGCCATCAGCCGTAACGCAGCCCAGCAACTCATGGTGTTTAATAATTACACCTATACCTTGGAGACAATCATCCAGGCTGGCCAAAAAAATATGTCTATAACCTCGGTACCGGTGCGGGTAAATAAAGAGTTGCGCCCTTCCCGGCTTATGCGGAGCATTCCCTCATATATCCGACGCGGCACTATAACGATAATTCGTATTTTTATCATCTACCGACCATTTCGTTTTTTTGGGCTTATTGGTTTATTGCTTTTATCTGTTGGGCTCTTAATCAGCCTGCGCTTTCTTTGGTTTTATATATCAGGAGATGGCGGCGGACATATCCAGTCGCTTATTTTTGCCGGAGTATTTCTTGGGATGGGCTTTCAGACCTTATTAGTTGCATTTGTTGCAGATCTTCAGGCGGCCAATAGAAAGTTACTTGAGGACATCAGGTATCGTCTGCTTGCAGATAATGATAGAAAAATCAAGTCAGATCTTGTTCGCAATAGAGGTGATGAGTGAGTCAATCGGGAAAGATTCTCTGTGTCACATCAAATCTGCCGCGTTGGCAGGGTGACAGCACTACACCTTTTGTACTGCATCTTGCTCAAGATATTCAGGAACTGGGTTGGCATGTTGATATCCTAGCACCGCACGCCCCGAACGCCGCTGAACAAGAAATACTCAACGAAGTAAATGTAGAGCGCTTTCGCTACCTGTGGCCAAAATCGGCGCAAACAGTCTGTTATCAAGGCGGAGCACTGATTAACTTGCGTAAAAATCCTCTGAATAAAGTTAAGTTACCGGCTCTGGTCATTGCGGAACTGGCTGCTGTAACCAAACGGGTACTGATTAGGGATTACGACATTATTCATTCACACTGGCTTTTGCCTCAGGGATTTACAGGAATGCTTGCGCAAAGAGTAAAACCCGTTCCACATGTTGTTACCGTTCATGGTGGAGATGTCTTCGGCCTTCGGGGACGGATGTTGAACTTTGCCAAGCGAACCGTATTAAACAATGCGAGTGCTATTACGGTCAACAGTTCTGCCACAGAAAATGAAGTAATGCGACTTACTCCGGCTCTTGATACTGTGCATCGTATTCCCATGGGTGTTTCTACTCAGCCGCCAAACGAAAAGCGCAAACAACTTGCCGCAACAATTAGGCAACGCTACTGTAAAGGGAAAGGCCCTCTCGTGTTGTTTGTCGGACGTCTTGTTGAAGAAAAAGGGGTGGAAGATTTATTACGGTCAATAGTGGTTATTCGTAAGCAATTTCCAGAAATAAACACGTTGATTGCTGGGGAAGGGCAGGATCGAACTTATTTTGAGGAACTTTGCGTCTCGCTTAATATTGATGACTGCGTGGAATTTTCCGGTTGGGTGAACCCTGAAGAGATTCCAGCTTATTATCTAGCTGCCGATATTTTTGTCGGGCCGTCCAGACGGGCGAAGAATGGTTGGATTGAGGCGCAAGGGCTCACTTTTTTGGAGGCCATGGCGGCAGGGATCCCAGTCATCGCCACCCGACTGGGAGGGGTTGTTGATTCGGTGCTACATGAAGAGACTGGTTTGCTGGTGGATGAGCGTTCACCGCAGCAAATCGCAGATGCCCTGCGTCGTTTATTGTTGGATAAAAATTTGAGGCAAAAAATTTCTAACAATGGACGAAAGATGGTTGATAGCCAATTTTCAAGACAAGCGAGCGCAGAGGCGTTTTCATCGCTCTTCAAGGATCTATGTCAACAGTCCGGGTTCAATTAACTTAGAGCATGTATTCGTTTTTATGATAAATTTAAAACAACGTATTGAATCTCAAGAAATCTACCAGTCAATTCGAAATTATTTACCTACGGATCATTCCAATACCCGGCAGGTGGATTACTACTTGAAACATTTTTTAGATCATTTTTTAGGTAATTCAAGTGTGCTGGATCTTGGCTGTGGAGCAGGTGATTCAATTCATCAATTCCGAAAACTGGCTGCTGATACGGCTTGGCATGGTGTCGATATTGAGAATTCTCCCGAAGTGAAACAAAGGGTCAGAAAAGACGCATCAATATTGAGTTTTAACGGTGTCGACCTACCATATCCCGATAATTACTTTGACCTGATATTCTGCCAACAAGTGCTTGAGCATGTCCGATATCCTGATGCTTTAATCAATGATGCGTACCGAGTACTGAAACCCAATGGATATTTTGTTGGGTCTGTTTCTTATTTGGAGCCATATCATTCGTATAGCATTTTTAATTTCACTCCATATGGAATAGTCCGAGTGTTTAGTGATGCGGGTTTTAAACTCAAAGAAATACGGCCTGCAAGCGATGCCTCATCTGTGATTAACCGCCAGTTATTCAATCGATCCAAGCTGTTTCAGCTAATATGGAAATATAATTTTTTGCATAGCATAATAGGAGTTACTGGGAACGTCTTTGGTCTAGGGCATCAGGAACAAAATTTTCTGAAAATACAATTTTCAGGGCATCTAGTTTTTTTTGCAACGTGTTAATTTGACGTAAAAAGTTCGTTTTATGTTTGAAAAATTGAAAAGTTAGGTTCAATGCGGATACTCATTCTTACAAAACGTCAATATATGAATAAAGATTTACTTGACGACCAATATGGACGTTTTTATGAACTTGCGCAGGAGCTGGCCAAGCGTGGTCATCAGATTACCGGTCTCTGCCTAAGTTACCGTCCACGAAAAGATGGACATTTGTCAGGACCTGAACTTGATGGTACGATTGTGGATTGGTATTCAGTCAGCCTCGGCAGGTTAATTATACTTGGGATGATTCGTTATCAAAAAAAAATAAACATTCTTTTGAAGAGGCTGAAACCGGAAATAATTTTTACCTGCTCAGATGCGCCACACGTAATTTACGGCTCCAGGATTGCAAGAAAACATAATATTTACTGCGTTGCAGACTTGTATGATAATTTTGAAAGTTATGCATCAACCCGACTACCTGGGATATTGCTTCTGTTTAAACAGGCTGTAAAAAATGTTCACGGTATTGCATGTGTCAGCAATGCTCTCAAGTGCTATATTGAAGAACAGTATAATCCACAAGGGGTAATACGTGTTTTGTCAAACGGTATTCCCTCCGCACATTTTTATCCTCTGGACAGGCGGGAATGCAGAAAAAAATTCGGGCTGCCAGTGAATGCCAAACTTATTGGAACGGCTGGAGCATTAGGAGCCAGCCGGGGAATTGAGGTACTGTTTAAGGCAGCCAATGCTTTGACCGCCAAGGATCCTTCCATTCATCTTGTTGTGGCGGGCCAGTTGGAGTCGGACATGGTGTTGCCGAAAGGTAAAAACATCCATTACCTTGGAAAACTTGATTACAATCAGGTGTCTATCTTGTTTAATGCATTAGATGTGGGCATAATATGCAATCGGGAATCGTCTTTTGGGCGTTATTGTTTTCCACAAAAAGCATATGAGATGATGGCATGTGGGCTTCCTGTTGTAGCCGCTGATGTTGGCGCAATGTCTGAAATTTTCATTGATCACCCAGAACATTTGTATGCACCGGGAAATCACCATGCATTAGTTCAATCCATTCGAAAACAGCTGGCATGTTCAGCAACGCTCCCCTGTATTGAAATCTTAACATGGGCTGATCTGGCCAAGAAAATGGAAAGTTTTTTATTGGATATTGTATCCTGAAACTCGACTATCAAGTTTTTAAAAGTTGGCTGGTAATTTCCAGTTATTTAAAGATGTTAAAAGTTTAATTGTTGAAGTTACTGAAATGGTATACAGGGATTAGCCCGAAAAAAGTCCAGTAAGTTCGGTTAAGAAGAAAAAACTTGATAGTCGAGTGAAAGCTAGTGGTACTGGGCTGAAACTACGATTAGAGTAGTTCAAGCCCAGTACCCGCATGCATGAACGGCATAGAATTTTTTTCCTTGAGCCGTTTTTGACAGTATGCAGTTGCAAACGGGAGCATTCCCAGATTCTTAATCGCTGAATAAGTGCCTGTAAAACCATTAGCCGCATTTGCCAAAAACAGTCGGAGGCTTGATGATAATCCTATTTTTACAAATAAATATATAATATCCTGATAGTTACAATCAATTTTCAGTGCTGTACCAAAATTAAGAAATAGGGAATGCTCCCGTTGCAAACTGCAGCGTGGACGTTCGACGGGATTCTCTTGATGTTTTTTTGAACCAACATATCAGAAAGCCATCATCATCTCAATACATGGCTGCCTCGTCTCAGATGCCTTCTTAATTTAGCCTAGCCAAGGACGAAAAATAAATTCTTGTCCTGTTCCTTGAAGGATAGAAAAAATAATTATACTTTTTATCAAAAATGGCTTTTGTCCGATAGAAGTATCCTCAGCAATGTACATTCCTGCTACTGTTACCCAAGGTGGTACAAAAAAAAGCCAGATTCTCTCCGTCTCAAGGAAAAACAAAGTAGAAAATGATGCAAAAAATACGGTGATTAGAACTGAATAATTGTAGGTTGCAATTCGATGATTCTTTCGACTTGATGAACAGAGAGCATTGCTTCCACCTACTATACCAAAAATTGCCGCAACGAAACCAATACTACATAACCATGCAATCAAATTCCCTGTCGATCTTAAGAGATAACGAAACATCGAATCATATCCAGATGCCATAATACTCCTATTATGTTCAACTCCTGTTATAAAACATACAAGTAAATTAAACCCAGTAATTATGTAACACAACCAACACAAAAGTAAAAAGCTTATAATTGCTATCAAGCCCTGCTTTAATATAACCATTACTTTAGATTTAGATCCATAAACAGTTAATCGAGCAAATGTTACAAAAAATAGCAAGCAAGCAATAACGATACTTGTAAAAGATAGAAATGAACATAGTGCCATTATAAATCCGGTTGCTATCGAAGCAAGAATAGACTCTTTACGGATTGCCACCAGCGTTAGCCAAAGCGCAGAACTACTAAGAAACATAGGGATAGGAGTCATTGCAACGCTTGGAATACTCAATACGACAGGAGAGGAAACGAAAAGTGCTAAGGAAATATTCTTAGCATAGGTCGAGGAATTAAATTCAGATATAATTCCACTTATAGGGAAAAGTGTTAGAAGGGTAAAAGTTATCACTATGCTACGGGGAAGCCATGGCATTTCCAGACGTGATCCGGCCATCATTAATAAAAGATTGCCGGGTGGATAATGTGCATTATGAACACTCAAGCGTGGCATTTCCTGAGTATACGTGCGCAATGCATGACCAAATCCTTTAAAAATTGGAATATCTGAGGCAAATGACTGATAATGCCCTACGGTGTCCAACAATCGTTCTGGGCCATCAGATAGCGAGAAAGCTATAATTAAACAAAGGAACCACATCAGCAATTCAATCACAAATAGATTATGCTCAAGCCAAGTAATTCTCCAGCAAACAACTCGCATTATAAAAACAAATGAAAACGAGATAAGTACAGCTCCCCAGGGCCATTTACTTATAAGGCTCACTCCATATACAGGAGAGTGATAATTGCGCATAGCGCCTCTGAAAATATCATTATGATAGTCTGTTGCTCTAATGTAGAATTCAAAAAGAATATTCCAATAAACCCCTGCGACAATTAATATTCCTGCCCCAATCAGTAGTATTGAATATTTTTTTCCTATATTCTCTAATGGCGTAAAAAATATGGATATACCGCAAACTACACTGGACACTGCCAGCACTAGGGAAGTTTTCTGGGATACTGATTCAAGTAACTCAAGATCACTTCCGATCCATATCAGATAAGAGCATAATGGAATTATTAGTAACAGCGGAAAAATTAGCCTACTCATAAGTAAAATAAAAAAATATTGTTTCATCAATACCTTCGCCAAAATGCATTTTGGTTGTTTTTTTACAAAAGAGTCATTTCGAGAATGACTAAAGATCAGTAATTTACTGAACAGCATATCATTCAAGTTTACCCGTTTTTATCAACTGGCGAAGGTATTGTTCATCGTTGTTAATTTCCATGGGGCAGGGTATAAACCTTCGCCTTTAGGCGGAAATGTCTTTA
>CBDTVG010000003.1:0-22370 GCA_965363745.1 uncultured Candidatus Electrothrix sp.
AAATATTTTTGAAGTAAAAAACAACTTGCCAAGCTACTACAGGGTCTACAGGAGCAAACCGCCCTTTCGAGCGCCTTCGGAAAGAGCCTTGACTCGACCATGATACAAGTTCCCACCCCGGTCAAAAACCACTTGGGCTATTCCAGCCTCTATAGCCCGTTGAGCGACTATTTGCCCAACTTTTTCAGCCTGAGCGACTTTACCCTTGAGCTCTGAAGTGTCAAAAGCTTTATCTCCGGTAGACATAGAGACAAGTGTCGCCTGTTTAGTATCATCTATAATCTGCACATAGATGTGACGATTACTCCGAAATACACGCATTCTTGGACGTTCCGGTGTACCGGTTATCTTTTTGCGTATCCTTCTGACTCGTTTAGTGCGTGCTGATAACTTACTGCTTTGCTTTGCCATGATGCTTCTTCCACCTGGATCCTTGAATTAGGCTGCGCCAGCTTTACCGACTTTTCGTACGATATGCTCATCAATGTAACGTATACCCTTTCCTTTATATGGTTCAGGCTTCCGAATATCTCTGATCGTCGCAGCTGTCTGTCCTACCAATTCTTTATCAATACCGGCAACAGTGATCTGATTATTCTTGTCCACATCAGCGACTATCCCCTCTGGAAGAGAAAATTCAACCGGATTTGAATAGCCCACACTGAGCGTAAGAATGCCGCCGCCCACTTTAGCGCGATAGCCGACTCCTTCGACAACGAGTTTCTTCTCAAATCCCCCGTTTACGCCCAAGACCATATTATTAATAAGCGTACGGGTCAATCCCCAAAACGCCATAATACGCTTGCTGTTTCCCTTGGGCTTGAAGAATAATTGAGTTTCTTTCAATTCAACCTCAATCTCAGGACGAATATCCCGTTCCAAGACACCTTTCCCGCCGGTAACCTTTATATGGGTTCCCTCAATCTCAACCTTTACTCCACCGGGCAGTGAAATAGGCTCTTTACCAATTCGTGACATTGTTCCTCCTCTTGTCAAAGAATGCGGCTACCAGACTTCACAGAGAAGTTCACCACCGACGTTCCGCCTTCTGGCCTCACGATCAGAGATCACTCCATGGGATGTCGTTAATATACCAACACCAAGTCCAGTCATCACCTTGGGAATAGATCCACTCTTTTTATACTGACGGAGACCTGGCTTGGAAACACGACGAATGCCGGTTATCACCTTTTCATTATCCGAACCGTATTTGAGTTCAATCTTTAAGGCACCCTGCGCACCTTGATCTATAACTTGATAGTCCGTGATATAGCCTTCATCTTTCAATACTTTGGCTACACTGACCTTAATTCTCGACAACGGCATCTCAACCGAAGCAAAATTGGCTTGTACACCATTTCTTATTCTGGTCAGAAAATCCGCCAACGGATCACTCATAGACATAGACACATACCTCTGTTAAATAGAATAGTTTGCGGCACTTTGATTTTTTTTACTCAGGCGGATTACCAGCTTGACTTTGTCACGCCCGTAACCTTACCTTCAGATGCAAGCTTACGAAAACAGAGCCTGCAACAACCAAACTTCCTCAAATATGCTCTTGGCCGTCCACACATCGGACATCGATTATATGAACGAACCTTAAATTTCTGTTTACGTCCCGCCTTGGCAATCAGTGATTTTTTTGCCATTGAAAGCTCCTGCTGTATGTAACCTTAATGGTTAGTGCTGGTTTTTGGTTGTTTAAACGGCATACCAAGCATCTTCAGCAAGGCACGGCCTTCAGCGTCAGTACGGGCATTGGTAACAATCGTGATGTTTAAGCCCCTTATTTTATCTATTTTGTCATAATCAACTTCAGGAAAGATAATGTGCTCCGTAACGCCCATGGAGAAATTTCCATTACCATCAAATCCTTTCGGTGAAATTCCTCGGAAATCTCGAACCCGTGGAAGTGCTATGTTAATCAACTTTGACAAAAAATCATACATTTTATCCTGACGAAGTGTCACCCGTGCTCCTATGGGCATCCCTTCCCGCAACTTAAACGTCGCGATCGACTTTCTGGCTTTCGTGACAACAGATCTCTGCCCTGCGATAAGCGTTAGCTCATTCGCCGCCTTTTCCACAATCTTAGGATTTTGTACAGCTTCGCCAAGTCCCATATTAAGAACAATTTTCTCAATCTTGGGAATTTCCAACTGATTTTTATATCCGAACTTCTCTTGGAGCTGTGGTTTACACTCACTCTCGTACAGTTCTTTCATTGTCCCCATTTCTTTTACTCCGTTCCGTAACCAGCAGCAGGTTGCTTACTTCTTGGATTTTTCCAGGGTAGCACCACAGCTTTTGCAAGATCGAACCTTCACTCCATCTTCAAGAATCTTTTTCCCTGTGCGCACTGTTTCGGTACATTCAGGGCAGACAAGCATAAGATTTGAAATGTGAAGAGACGCCTCACGCTCAATAATTTCTCCAGGCTGTTGCGCATCTACAGGCTTCTTATGTTTTTTTATCATATTGATGCGTTCAACCACCGCACGCTTACCTGCCCGATCTATCTTAAGAATCTTACCTACCCGACCCTTATCTTTACCGGTAATCACTTCCACCTGGTCATTTTTTTGTAAACTTGTTTGTCCCTGCCGCATCTTCTTTTCCTCGTTTCCTGACCTGCATCAGTATCTGTTATCACACTACTTCCGGTGCAAGAGATATAATCTTCATAAAACCAAGTGACCGTAATTCACGGGCAACCGGGCCGAAAATCCGTGTTCCTATTGGGTCACCATTCCCTGAGAGCAGTACCGCCGCATTATCATCAAAACGAACAGTTGTGTCCTCAGGTCGCCTAATCTCCTTGGATGTCCGCACCACAACAGCATCAAGAACATCTCCCTTCTTGACCTTTGCGTGAGGGATGGCTTCCTTTACTGTTACGACTATGATATCGCCTATACTCGCATATCGACGACGACTACCTCCAAGCACCCGTATACAAAGCACTTTCTTGGCACCCGAATTGTCTGCGACATTCAGCTGTGTTTCTGTTTGAATCATGGTATCACCTGATTAAATCATTACAATCATAGGCCGTCTAAGATCAGACGGCTCGTTGGACAATTGTCTTGACAAGCCAACGTTTATTCTTTGAAAGCGGTCGACACTCTTCAATAAGAACAGTATCTCCAACTTTACATTCATTAACTGCGTCATGAGCCATATATTTCACCCTGCGGCGAATATATTTGCCATACAGTTTATGACGGATTTTTCGTTCAACCTGAACGACTACAGTTTTGTCCATGCTGCTACTTTTAACATAGCCTAACTGCGTTTTCTTGGGCCTGGAATTTTCAATCATTCTTATGATCCAATGCTGTATTTATTCTACCGAACAGCTCAGGCCTTCGCCTGCTCCGTCAAGATAGTCTGTACCCTGGCAATATTCTTTCGTAATTGCCGTAATCGCGCAGGATTTTCAAGCGGCCGTATCCCATGCTGAAACTTGAGTTTAAAAAGATCCTCACGTAAATTCGTTTCTTTTTTGCTCAACTCCTCAGCACTCAGCTGCCGCAACTCACTCACCTTCATACGCTTTCACTCCTTGCGATGACCTTTGTAGGAAAAGGAAGCTTATAACTGGCAAGTCGAAGCGCCTCTTTAGCCACATCATCAGGCACGCCCTTCAACTCATATAATATTTTTCCAGGACGAATAACCGACACCCAAGAGTCAGGTGCTCCTTTACCTTTACCCATCCGTGTTTCAGCAGGTTTTTTGGTTATGGATTTCGCGGGAAAAACCCTGATCCACAACTTGCCACCACGTTTAACCTTTCTGTTAATGGCTATACGGGCCGCCTCAATCTGCTGCGCAGTCATACGACCGCATCCCACAGCTTTCAAAGCATAATCTCCAAATGCGATCTGAGAGCCCCGTTGAGCCTCTCCCCGCATTCTTCCTTTATGCTGTTTTCTATATTTTACCTTGCGTGGACTTAACATTTTTTCAACACCTGTTAGATATCATCTCAGGAACCTTGCTATTCCAGAGACATTTCACTATCTGTTAATACTTCGCCTTTGAAGATCCACACCTTTACACCGATTATTCCATATGTGGTACTGGCTTCAGCTGTACCATAATCAATATCCGCCCGAAGGGTGTGCAATGGTACCCGTCCCTCTTTAAACCACTCTGTTCTGGACATCTCCGCACCGCCGAGCCGACCAGCGCAGGAAATTTTAATCCCCTTGACACCAAAACGAAGGGCTGTGTTGATTGATTTTTTCATAGCCCGTCTAAAGGCTATACGACGCTCCAACTGCATAGCAATATTCTCGGCGACAAGCTGAGCATCCGCTTCAGGGCGTCTGACTTCTTGGATATCAATCATACACTCACGACCGAATTTCCGCTCAAGATCCCGTTTGAGATTTTCTATCTCAGAACCTTTTTTACCGATAACTATTCCTGGACGCGCTGTATGCAACTTAACCCGTACCTTTTCGCCGGTACGTTCAATTACTATACGAGCTATTCCGGCGTGATACAATTTTTTCTTCAGATACTTACGTATCTGCTGATCCTGATACAGGTTGGCGGCATAATCCTTATCAGCATACCAGATGGAATCCCATGTTCTGGTAATATTGAGCCGCAGTCCTATGGGATTGACTTTCTGTCCCAACGTGTTCCTCCGTTCCCTATACAGTTGATCTCAAAGACTAAGAACCGGCCCTACTCAGGCCTCATCAACAACCACTGTAATGTGGCTGGTCCGTTTCAATATCTTGGTGGCCCTTCCCATAGCACGGGGTCGAAACCTTTTCAGCATTGGTCCGCCATTGATCTGAATCTCTTTCACGTACAGAGTATCCACATCAATAGTTTCAGTTTGTTCAGCATTGGCAACCGCTGATTCCAGCACCTTACGCAAAATTCTTGCCGCTTTTTTGGGCATGAACCTGAGCGTTGTGATTGCAGTATCCACATCCTTTCCCCGCACAACGTCAGCTACAAGCCTCGCTTTTTGCGGAGAAATTCGGATATATTTAGCGACGGCTCTTGTTTCCATCGTATTTTGCTCCTGATCGCGCTCTGTTTCCAGACCGATGACTGTTGGTATTTACAGCTTACCGTTTTCCTTTTCTATCAGCGGCATGCCCGTAATAGGTTCTGGTGGGAGAAAATTCTCCCAGCTTATGTCCAACCATATTTTCTGAGACATAAACCGGAATAAATTTTTTACCGTTATGAACCGCAAAAGTTAATCCCACCATGTCTGGAATTACATCTGAACGTCTGGACCATGTTTTAATAACTTTTCGTGATCCTGACTCCTGCGCATTTTCAACTTTTTTCAGCAGGTGGTCATCTATAAAAGGGCCTTTTTTAATTGAACGTGACATATAAATATTCTCCTGATTTACTTGCGTTTGGTAACGATATCACGATCAGAACCCTTACGCTTGCTGCGAGTCTTGTATCCTTTGGTAGGAACGCCCCAAGGAGTACAAGGATGCCTTCCGCCCGAACTTTTCCCTTCACCGCCGCCCATTGGATGATCCACCGGATTCATCGCCACGCCGCGAACTGAAGGCCGTCTGCCCTTCCATCTGGACCGTCCGGCTTTGCCGAGTTTTTGACTTCCGTGCTCAGAATTTCCTACCGCACCTATAGATGCGCGACATTGATTATTGAGCTTACGCACTTCGCCGGAAGGCAACTTCACCAGCACATAATTGCCTTCTTTAGCCATCAACTGCGCCGCAACTCCGGCGGATCGAACCATCTGCGCCCCTTTACCGATCTTCATTTCAACATTATGAATAATGGTACCGAGCGGTATATCGCTCATAGGGAGACAGTTTCCCGGTTTAATATCAGCAGTCACTCCAGACATAAGCTGATCACCGACATGCACACCGTTCGGGGCGAGAATATACGTTTTTTCACCGTCAACATAGATGAGCAAGGCCAAATTTGCGGAACGATTGGGATCATACTCGATTGCGGTAACTTTCGCCACAATTCCTGTCTTATTTCTTTTCCAATCAATAATACGATACTTACGTTTATGGCCGCCACCTTTGTGTCGAGATGTTATACGTCCATAATTATTTCGGCCACCTGACTTTTTCAGCGGACTGAGAAGACTTTTTTCAGGAGCTTTATCAGAGAGATCGGGCTGAAGAATCGATACATGATGTCTTTTACCCGGTGATGTCGGTTTATGGGTCTTAATTGCCATTTTCCTTTCCGTTATCTAAAGCTTTACACACTTGTTATCTAAAATCCACAGGTAAACCGCAACTTTCTACAGTTCATCAAGAAAATTTATCTCGCCTTCAGATAAGGTGATATAAGCTTTTTTCCAGTCGCTGGTTCGTCCGATGGATTTAACTCCAACCCTTTTCTTCTTACCACGTACCATAGCCGTTTTAACAGAGGACACAGTAACACCACTGAACAACTGCTCCACCGCTCGCTTAATCTCGATCTTATTCGCTCTTGGATCAACCTTGAACACAAGCGTATCCTGTGTTTCCTGAAGGTAAGTAGACTTCTCAGTAAGACAAGGCCCCTTGACTATATTATGAAGTATTTTCATGCCACCAACCTCATTTCCAGTTGTTCCAGACTTGATTGAATGAGCATCAACTTGGGATATTTTAAAATATCGTACACATTCAGACCCGCGACAGGCAGTATTTTATATCCGACCGCATTACGTGCCGAAAGCTTAACATTGACACTGTCGCTTCCAACCACGACCAAACAGTTGTCAAAATCGAAATTTTTCATCACTCCGACAAACTCTTTGGTCTTTGGAGCTTCCAACTCGAACTGATCAACTATAACAAGATTTCCCTCCGACATTCGAGCGGACAATGCCATACGTAGAGCCAACCGCCGAACCTTTTTAGGCACCTTATAGCTGTAATCTCTGGGCTGAGGTCCAAAAGTGGTTCCACCGCCGCGCCAAATGGGAGAATTATTAGTCCCCGCTCTGGCACGTCCGGTACCCTTCTGCCGCCAAGGCTTGGCACCACCGCCTCGCACCTGTCCTCTCGTCTTCGTCGAAGCGGTGCCTCGACGTCGATTCGCCCGTTGCATACATACTACATCGTGGAGTATTCCAGTATTAGCCTCGACTCCGAACAACTTTTCGTTTACTTTTATTTCCGCGACCTTTTCAGCCGAGGTATTAACTACATCACAAATTGACATATGAATATCTCCTTGCAGGCATCTTAGACGCTTACGCCTTAGTATAAATACTGATCAGGCCATTTTTCGCGCCGGGAACCGCACCCTGTACCAGCAAGACATTCTCTTCCTCTCGAATATCAACCACAGTGAGATTCTTAATGGTTTTTTTATCCGTCCCCATATGTCCTGGTAATTTTTTTCCCTTAACAACACGACCCGGATAAGCGCTACAACCAATTGATCCCGGAGCTCTATGAAATCCAGAACCATGGGAGGCTCCACCGCCAGCAAAACCGTGACGTTTCATTACACCCTGAAATCCACGGCCTTTTGTAAGCCCGGTAATATCTATTTTATCCCCTATCTTGACAATCTCGCTCAGACTGATCCGCTGTCCTAACTCGTAGGTTTCAGGATCGTTCACTCTGAACTCACGCACATGATAGTATCCAGTTCCGCCAGATCGTTTAAAATGACCCGCCTCAGGCTTATTAAGCCTGGACTCTTTTTTTTCTAAAAAACCGACCTGAATGGCGTTATACCCTTCTTTGCTGACGGTCTTTCTTTGCAATACAGTACAGGGACCCGCTTCAATCACGGTGACAGAAATTGACTGTCCAAGTTCATTATAAACTCGGGTCATTCCTACTTTCCGCCCCAGTATTCCATTTGTATTCGGCATTTGTTTACCTGTAAGCTAACTCTATTCAAAGCGGTTATCAGACCGCTGATCCTCGGCCCATTAACAATAACAGCCTATGGCAGCTTGATCTCAACATCAACACCCGCTGATAATTGAAGCTTCATAAGCGAATCAATGGTCTGCTGGGTTGGTTCAAGAATATCAAGCAAACGTCGATGTGTTCGCATTTCAAACTGCTCACGGGACTTCTTGTCCACATGGGGTGATCGTAACACCGTATACTTATTAATGCTGGTGGGCAGAGGTATCGGCCCTGCCACAGTTGCACCGGTTCGTCTGGCGGTTTCAACTATTTCTCGAGTCGATTGATCGAGCAATTTATAATCGTAACCTTTCAGCCTGATGCGAATTTTATCTGTCGGGATCATTTTTTCCTCTTACTCAATAATTTCACTGATCACACCGGCACCTACAGTACGGCCACCTTCACGAATAGCGAAACGGAGTCCTTCCTGCATGGCGATAGGTGTTATCAGTTCCCCGACAATATGAATATTATCACCGGGCATAACCATCTCCACGCCTTCCTCCAAGGTACACACGCCTGTGACATCTGTTGTCCGAAAGTAAAACTGGGGACGATATCCGTTGAAGAAAGGTGTATGACGTCCACCCTCTTCCTTCGTCAGAATATAAGCCTCAGCCTTAAACTTTTTATGCGGCGTGATTGATTTCGGAGCGGCGAGCACTTGCCCGCGTACCACCTCTTCACGCTTTGTCCCACGAAGCAGAACACCGATATTATCACCGGCCCGCCCCTCATCAAGGAGCTTGCGAAACATCTCGACACCGGTAACCGTAGTTTTCTGGGTATCACGAATGCCGACGATTTCAATCTCATCACCCACATGCACAATTCCGCTTTCCACACGACCGGTGGCTACCGTGCCGCGCCCGGAAATAGAGAACACGTCCTCCACCGGCATCAGGAAAGGCTTGTCAATATCTCGTTTTGGTTCAGGAACCCAAGTATCCACAGCCTCCATCAGCTCCCAGATACACTTAGATTTTTCTTCATCCTCTGGATTTTCCAAAGCATGAAGAGCAGAGCCCTGAATAATCGGGGTGTCGTCGCCGGGGAATTTATACTTATCCAACAGCTCACGCAACTCCATCTCCACCAGTTCTATCAGCTCCTCGTCGTCCACTTGATCGCATTTGTTCAAAAATACAACCATGGATGGAACACCGACCTGACGGGCCAGCAAGATATGCTCACGAGTCTGGGGCATAGGACCGTCAGTAGCGGCCACCACCAGAATAGCACCGTCCATCTGAGCCGCACCGGTGATCATATTCTTGATATAGTCAGCATGGCCCGGACAATCGACGTGTGCATAATGCCGACTCGGCGTCTCGTATTCCACATGAGCAGTGGCGATGGTAATGCCGCGCTCTTTCTCTTCAGGCGCTTTGTCAATATCGCTGAAATCCGTAAAAGTAGCCTGTCCCTTTGTGGACAACACTCGGGTAATCGCCGCTGTCAGAGTTGTTTTTCCATGATCAATATGACCAATGGTTCCCACGTTAACATGGGGCTTGTTCCGTTCAAATTTTTCCTTAGCCATCTGCTTACCTCTTGCTCTTAAATCAAACGCCTAAACGCCTCGAATCTTATGTATAATAGCTTCGGCCTGCTTGACCGGAACCTCTGAAAACGCCTTAAAACGCATTGTGAAAGTCGCCCTTCCCTGTGTTGCCGAACGAAGTGATGTTGAATAACCGAACATCTGAGCGAGCGGCACTCCCGCTTTCACCATCTGTAGACCACGATCTGTTTCCACACCGTCAATCTGGGCACCTTTCTTATTAAGATCGTTAATGACATCCCCTAAATGCTCGTCAGGTGTCACAACATCCACAGCCATTATCGGCTCAAGAAGTACTGCCCCGGCTTGACTCACCGCCTCACGACAAGCAAGTGCTGCCGCCACACCGAAGGCCATTTCTGTTGAATTTTCCTCATCATAGGAGCCTCCAATCAATCGCACTTCCATGTCAGTCATCGGATAACCAATCAACGGACCGGAGTCAAATGAATTCCGAATACCTCTTTCCACAGCATCAAGAAACTCTTTTGGAATCCGCTCTTCATCAACCTGATTGACGAACAGCAACCCGCTTTCTCGCTCTCCGGGTTCAATGCTGATCACAACATGACCATATTGTTCTTTGCTCGACCCTTGAGTCTCAAATCGTCCTTCACCAGTGGCCGACTGTGTTATCGTCTCTTTATAGGCCACCTGAGGAGAACCGACATTTGCTGAAACCTTGAATTCTCGAATCAGCCGATCAACAATTATCTCAAGATGAAGCTCTCCCATGCCAGAAATTATTTTCTGACCAGTATCCTCATCCTGATTTATACGAAAGCTGGGATCCTCGCGAGCTATCTTATCAAGACTTTCCAAAAGCTTCGCCTCATCAGCCTTGCTCCTCGCCTCGATAGCCACACTTATAACCGGCTCAGGGAAATTCATTTCCTCAAGCACTATATAGTCACCGCCGCCGCAAAGAGTATCACCGGTTGTGGTGAATTTAAGACCGACCACAGCACCGATATCGCCAGCACCAATCTCTTTCACCTCTTCACGCTTATTCGCATGAAGCTTAATTAACTTCGAGATCTTTTCCTGTTTCCGTTTTAGCGGATTAAACACCTTATCGCCAACTTTCAGCTTCCCGGAATACACCCGGATAAAAGCCAAATTGCCAACAAAGGCATCCGTTTGCAACTTAAAAATCAAGCCGCAAAATTTTTCACTCCTCGCAAGTTTCCGAACAAGCGGCGCACCGTCCTTGTCCGTCCCCTCTATCTGGGGAACATCTACGGGTGATGGCAGGTACCCCACAACTGCATCAAGCAACGGCTGTATACCTTTATTTTTAAAGGCTGAGCCGCAAAGTACGGGTACCAACTTTAAGGCAAGTGTCGCTTCACGCAACGCCTTGCGCATTTCACCGGGAGCAATCTCCTGATCTTCTAAATATTTTTCCATGATCCCCTCATCGAAGTCGGCCAACTTCTCGAGGAGAATCATACGGGCGGCCGATGATTTGCTCTTTAATTCTTCGGGAATTTCCTCTTCAAAAACTGTCTCGCCCTTTGATTCCTCATCAAAACGATACAGCTTCCGTTCAATGAGATCAATCGTTCCTGAAAAGGTTTCTTCACTGCCTACCGGCAGAGTCACTACAGCGGGATCAGCAACAAGCCGTTCCTTAATCTCTTCAACGACCTTATCAAAATCGGCACCGAGCCGATCCATTTTATTGATAAAGGCAATTCGAGGAATCCGATAACGATCAGCTTGCCGCCACACTGTTTCCGACTGAGGCTCCACACCGCCCACAGCACAAAAAACAGCGACAACACCGTCCAACACCCTCAAACACCGCTCAACCTCCACGGTGAAATCAACATGACCGGGCGTATCAATTATATTAATCCTATGTTGCTTCCAGTCACAAGTTGTGGCGGCAGAAGTTATGGTGATACCACGTTCTTGCTCCTGCTCCATCCAGTCCATAACCGCAGTGCCGTCATGAACCTCACCAATTTTATGCGACCGTCCTGTATAATACAGTACCCGTTCAGTAGTTGTTGTCTTACCTGCGTCAATATGGGCCATTATCCCAATATTACGCACAAGGGATAACGCTCCACCTTCAGCCACAGTTTTTCCTGTATTTTTTATTTAAAATCCATTTTCCTCGAATTGACAACATTCTTGAAAAGTGGATCTTTATTTACCTTAAACCCAATTGTTTGTCAACCGTCTTTAACAAAAGATAACGATCAAACAAAAATTACCATCTATAATGAGCAAAAGCCTTGTTCGCCTCAGCCATTTTGTGGGTATCATCACGTTTTTTAACCGCTGCACCACGCTTATTATACGCATCCAAAATCTCAGCAGCCAATTTATCCGCCATAGTATAACCGGAGCGACTTTTGGCGAAACTGATTATCCATCGCATCGCCAACGCATTACGACGATCAGGGCGAACTTCAACAGGCACCTGATAGGTGGCCCCTCCGACCCGACGACTCTTCACTTCAACACGAGGCCGCACATGGTCCATAGCCGTCTCAAAAACAGCCAGCGGCTCCTCATCCTCGACCTTGCCATCTATAACCGCCATTGCGTCATAAAGCATACGCCGCGCCAGACTCTTTTTCCCGTCCTGCATCAACCCATTGGTAAATCTGGACACTAAAACCGAATTGTATTTCGGATCAGCTTCCACAGAACGCTTATTTTGTAATTTTTTTCTTGGCATAATCTCACTCTCCAAACAACCTCAAAACGGTTGCTCACTTAGGTCGCTTGGCACCATATTTAGAACGTCCTTGACGACGATCCCCCACACCGAGCGCATCAAGCGTTCCGCGAACAACATGATAACGCACACCGGGCAAATCCTTAACTCGCCCTCCGCGGATCAGCACAACCGAATGCTCTTGCAGGTTATGCCCGATACCCGGGATATAAGAAGTCACTTCAATTCCATTCGTCAACCGAACTCTAGCCACTTTACGCAATGCAGAGTTAGGCTTTTTAGGCGTAGTCGTATACACCCGGACACAGACACCGCGCTTCTGCGGACAATTCTGCAAAGCAGGAGTATTTGAGCGCTTCGTCTGTTTCTTCCGTCTCTTTCTAACAAGCTGATTAATCGTGGGCATACAATCCTTTCCTTTCAAAAAATAAACAACGTGTCCATTTTATGCCCCCCCATACGGGCGGAACATAAAAAATTTTTTAAATTATCATAACGAACAAATAATGTCAACAAGAAAAGCACCTATTGTTTTTTATCAATCCGATATCTTTCAAGCCCGGTGCCCGCCGAAATCAGACGTCCCATAATCACGTTTTCTTTCAGCCCGTCAAGGGTGTCAACCTTACCGGCCATAGCCGCATTCGTGAGCACTTTAGTTGTCTCTTGGAAAGAAGCCGCCGAAATAAATGAATCTGTTGACAGAGACGCTTTAGTCACTCCGAGCAATTGCGGTTCCGCTGAAGCGGGTTGCAGACCCTCTGCGAGAACACGATCATTTTCATCATAGAACATCCATTTTTCGGCCAACTGATCAAGCATGAACTTGGTGTCGCCGGGATCAGTAATTTTAACCCGTTTGAGCATTTGGCGCACAATAGTTTCTATATGCTTGTCATTTATTTTAACACCCTGCAAACGATATACTTCTTGAATCTCGTCGACCAAGAATCGGGCCAATTCCTCTTCACCTTTAATACTCAGGATGTCGTTAGGCAGAATAGAACCGTCCATCAACGCATCACCTGCCTTAACATAATCACCTTCATGCGCAGTGACATGCTTGGCTTTGGGCACCAAATATTCCTTAGGCTCTCCTGTTTCAGGAGTAATAACTACTCTTCGTTTTCCTTTGAGTTCCTTACCAAAACTCACCCGACCATCAATTGCCGTGACAATGGCCAATTCTTTGGGTTTACGCACTTCAAACAGTTCAGCGACCCTAGGAAGACCACCAGTGATATCCTTGGTCTTGGTTGTCTCCCGTGGAATTTTGGCAACCACTGTACCAGCAGTGACTTCCTCGCCTTCATCAATATTGATAACCGAGCCGACAGATAACGGGTAACGAGCATCATGCTTGTTGGGCAATTTCAAAGTACGCCCCCTGCCATCTTTCAACGATATTCTAGGACTCGAATGCTTGGCGGTCGTAGCGTGAGTAATGACTCTGGAAACCTTGCCGGTCACCTGATCAACACGCTCCTGCATGGTGTCACCTTCAATCACGTCGCCATACTTTATCTTACCGTTTACCTCGGCGACAATAGGAATAGAAAAGGCATCCCAATCTCCTATCACCGTGCCAGGTTCAACTTTATCGCCGTCAGCGACTTTGAGTTCCGCACCATAGGGAACAGGAAGACGCTCACGATCAACCCCCTGCTCATCAACAACCGTAATCTCCGCATTCCGGTTCATAACTATTTCAAAACCGGCAACGTTGGTCACAGAATGCAACTCACGGTATCTCACTCTACCGCTACGCTGACTGCGAATTTCCGCCTGTTCAATAGAACGGCTGGCCGTGCCTCCTATATGAAAAGTACGCATGGTCAGCTGGGTTCCTGGCTCGCCAATGGACTGGGCTGCGATAATTCCAACCGCTTCACCCATATTTACCATATGACCGCGTCCGAGATCACGTCCGTAACACATGGCGCAGACACCCCGACGCGCCTCACAGGTAAGCACGGAACGAATTCTAACTCGATCAATGCCAGCGGCCTCTATAGCCTCAACCTTCTTTTCAGTAATCTCCTCATCCATCTCAACGAGAATCTCACCGGAATGAGGATCAACAATATCATCACTAGCGACTCGACCGAGAATGCGCTCGCCTATACGAACAATAATTTCACCGCCGTCCAACAGAGGCTCGGCGACCGTATAACGCATAGTGCCGCAATCTTTCTCCACAATTGTGGAATCCTGAGCCACATCAACCAATCGCCTAGTCAAATAACCGGAGTTCGCTGTTTTTAAGGCTGTATCAGCCAGTCCCTTACGAGCTCCATGTGTGGATATAAAATACTCAAGAACGGACAGACCTTCACGGAAATTGGCTTTAATCGGCGTTTCAATAATGGCACCGGAAGGCTTAGCCATCAATCCACGCATACCCGCCAGCTGCCTGATCTGATCTTTGGAACCACGGGCACCGGAATCAGCCATGATGTATACAGAGTTGAAACTTTTGAGATCCTGTATCTTTCCTTCACTGTCAGGGGCATATTCCACCGACATCTCTTCCATCATTTCCTGCGTGATCTTGTCTGTGGCTTTGGACCAGATATCAACGATTTTATTATACTTTTCACCGTCGGTAATTAAACCGTCTGAATACTGCTCATCAACCTCAGCCGCCTTGCGCTCGGATTCCTCAACAAGCTCCTCTTTATGCACCGGAATTTTCATATCATTAATGCAAATAGAAATTCCGGCACGCGTGGCCTGCTCATAGCCGAGATCTTTTAAACGATCTGCAAGAATAACTGTATCTTTTGTTCCGGCATGACGATACGTATAATCAACTAAGAATCCGAGTTCTTTCTTGGACAGCTCCTTGTTTACCACAGCGAAAGGAATACTCGGAGGCAACAGTTCGCCGACAAGAATACGCCCAACCGTTGTTTTCACCAATTCGCCGTTGAGCCTGACTTTAACCCTGGCCTGAAGATGAGCCGCACCATGATCATAGGCCATACGAGCTTCGTCGGGCGAACTGAAAACCGCTTCTTCCCCGATGACCCCGTAACGTTCCCTAGTCATATAATAGAGACCGAGCACAATATCCTGACTTGGAATAATAACCGGGCTACCGCTAGCCGGAGACAGAATATTATTCGTCGACATCATCAGAACCCTGGCTTCGACCTGCGCTTCCACGGACAGGGGCAGATGCACCGCCATCTGATCGCCGTCAAAATCGGCATTGAAGGCGGAACAAACCAAAGGATGAAGCTGAATAGCCTTTCCTTCAATGAGCACGACCTCAAAGGCCTGCATACCAAGCCTGTGAAGGGTTGGAGCTCGATTGAGAATAACAGGATATTCACGAACAATATCATCAAGAACATCCCAAACTTCTTTCGCACCCTTCTCAACCATCTTACGGGCACTTTTAATGGTCGTCACATAGCCCATTGACTCAAGCTTATTATAAATAAAGGGCTTGAACAGCTCCTGAGCCATTTTCTTGGGCAATCCGCATTGATGCAGGCGCAGATGCGGCCCGACCACAATGACGGAACGACCAGAATAATCCACTCGTTTACCCAACAAATTCTGACGAAAGCGCCCCTGCTTGCCTTTCAGCATGTCAGACAGAGACTTAAGCGGACGTTTATTCGGCCCGGTAATAGTGCGCCCTCTTCGTCCATTGTCAAAGAGAACATCAACGGCCTCCTGCAGCATCCTTTTTTCATTTCGGATGATGATATCAGGCGCATCCAGCTCAAGCAGACGTTTCAACCGGTTATTGCGATTGATAACCCTGCGGTACAAATCATTCAGATCAGAAGTGGCAAAACGACCTCCTTCCAGAGGTACCAAAGGACGAAGGTCAGGAGGAAGAACAGGTATGACCTCAAGGATCATCCACTCCGGTCGATTGCCTGAATCTCGAAAGGCCTCAACAACATTAAGCCGTTTGCCGAGCTTGGTTCTCTTGGTGACCGAACCGGTTTCCTTCATCTCCTTGCGGAGCCAAACAGAGAGCTCGACAAGATTAAGCTTCTTCAGCATATCCCGGATGGCTTCAGCACCTATGCCGACCTCAAATTCACCGGGGTACTGCTCCAAATTTTCTCTATACTGATCCTCATTGAGCAGGGTTCCGACCGGTATACTTTCCACATTGGAGTTAACAACAGCATACGACTCAAAATAGAGAATTCGTTCCATTTCCTTGAGGGTCATATCAAGGATGGAACCGATCTTGGTGGGCAGAGATTTCAGGAACCAGATATGAGCGACCGGTGCAGCCAATTTAATATGACCGAGCCGTTCCCGGCGGACCTTAGACTGAATTACCTCAACCCCGCATTTTTCACAAACAACGCCTCGGTGCTTCATGCGCTTATACTTGCCGCAATTACACTCATAATCCTTGACCGGGCCGAATATCTTAGCGCAGAACAGACCGTCCCGTTCCGGCTTGAATGTTCGATAATTGATGGTCTCGGGTTTTTTCACCTCACCGTGGGACCATTCAAAAATCTTTGCTGGCGATGCAAGGGAAATTTTGACCTTGTCAAATACAACCGGTCCTTTCGGCTTGTTAAAAAAGCTGAACAGTTCTTCCACGAAGATTACCCTCCCCTGTTAACGAATATACATGCGACACACTGACTGCCGCTCTCATAATAATGAATTTATGTCTCGGACGCGCTTCTGCTCAGCTTACTCTTCTTTTCCAGAGAGAAGTTCAACATTAAGACACAGCCCTTTTAACTCTTTCACAAGAACATGGAAGGACTCGGGCAGCCCCGCATCAAGGAAGTTGTTGCCCTTGACGATTTTTTCGTACATAGAAGTTCTCCCTTCAACATCATCCGACTTGACCGTAAGGAACTCTTTCAGGGTATATGCGGCACCATATGACTCCATGGCCCAAACTTCCATCTCACCGAGCCGCTGACCGCCGAACTGCGCTTTGCCGCCCAAGGGCTGCTGGGTCACCAAAGAATAAGGGCCGGTTGAGCGGGCATGAATTTTATTGTCGACTAAATGATGCAACTTGAGCATGTACATAACGCCAACCGTCACCTTATTGTCAAACACATCTCCAGTAAGCCCGTCATACAACGTTGACTGACCTACCTCATCAACATTGGCTTCAATGAGCAAGTTACGAATTTCAGCCTCGGTTGCACCGTCAAACACAGGTGTGGCCACATGAATTCCATGCCCGTACTTGCGCATTTTGTCAATCAATTCATCATCGGAAAGTCCGTCGGTTATTTCCTTGTACTCTTCTTCGGAATAAACGGTCTTCAGACGACTTTTGACCTGCTCAACCTCATGAGCGATAGCTAGCTTCTGGATTTGCTCGCCCAGTCGTTTAGCGGCAAAACCAAGATGGCACTCAAGCACCTGTCCCACGTTCATACGCGAGGGCACACCCAGAGGATTCAGCACCACATCCACAGTAGTGCCGTCCGCAAAGAAAGGCATATCCTCTTCCGGCAACAGCCTAGAAACGACACCCTTGTTGCCGTGCCGCCCAGCCATCTTGTCACCGACCGCCAACTTTCGCTTGGTGGCTACATAAATCTTGACCATTTTCACCACGCCGGGAGGCAGATCATCACCTTTTTCCATTCGGGCGACAACACCTTCATAGCGTTCACGTACGACCTGGGCCTGACGGGAGTAACTATTAAAAATTTTCTCCAGCTCTCCCTCGTATTTTGCCCGTTCTGAAAATTCAAGTCCCCGAAGCTGTTCAAACTCAATTGCATCCAAAACATCAGCAGTCAACTTTTTGCCGAGCGTAAGAATCACACCGCCGTCTTGATCTACGACATCCTTTTTCATCGTCCGATCAACCATCAACTCGCAAAGGGTTCTACGGACACCTTTTTTAAGGCTGTGGAGTTCGTCTTCCATATCCCGATTGAGACGGCTGAGTTCCCGCTCCTCAATCACTAAAGTACGCTCGTCCTTATCAACCCCCTTGCGGGAAAATACTTTGGCATCAATAACTACACCTTCAACACCAGGGGGAACCCGGAGAGATGAATCCTTGACATCTCCGGCCTTTTCTCCAAAAATCGCCCGCAGTAATTTTTCCTCGGGAGACAGCATGGTCTCACCCTTTGGCGTCACCTTACCAACCAGCATATCACCAGCACGAATTTCAGCACCAATGCGAACAATCCCGGAATCATCAAGGTTACGCAGGGCATCGTCGCCTATATTCGGTATATCACGAGTAATTTCTTCTTTGCCTAACTTTGTATCTCTGGCTACAGTATCAAAAATCTCAATATGAACGGAAGTGAAGGTGTCTTCCTTGAGCAACCGTTCATTAATCAGAATTGAATCCTCAAAATTGTATCCCCGCCAAGGCATGAAAGCGATGGTCACGTTCTTGCCCAAGGCGAGCTCGCCCATCTCTGTGGAAGGACCGTCCGCCAGTACATCACCTTTTTTAACTCGTATACCGGGCAAAACCAACGGCTTTTGATTAAAACAGGTGTTTTGATTTGTCTTCTTGTACTTGGATAGACGATACACGCCTACGCCCGTATCAAAACCATCGGTTCCCGCCTCATTATAGCGAACAACTACTCGGTTGGCATCAATCTCCTCAACGACACCGTCACCTTCGGCCAACAGACAGGCACCGGAATCCTGCGCCAAATTCTTTTCTACTCCGGTTCCCACAAGAGGAGATGCCGGTTTCAAAAGGGGAACTGCCTGACGTTGCATATTGGAGCCCATCAGGGCCCTGTTCGCATCATCGTTTTCAAGAAAAGGAATTAATGATGCTGCCACGGAAACCAACTGATTGGGAGCGACATCCATAGCCGTCACATCGTCAGCTGGAATCGTCACTACCTCTCCTTCCAAACGTGAGATAAGATTGTCTGGAAGGATCATACCATGTTCGTCCACCGGAATATTGGCCGGAGCGACAACATGTCCCTGTTCCTGCAACGCGGTAAAATTCTTTATCACGTCCGTAACTTTGCGATCCTGAACAATGCGGTACGGCGTTTCAATAAAACCGTAAGGGTTCACTTTGGCATAGGTCGCTAGAGACACAATCAAACCGATATTAGGACCTTCAGGTGTTTCCACCGGACAAATACGACCATAATGGGTCGGATGAACATCCCGAACTTCAAAACCGGCCCGTTCTCGAGTCAAGCCGCCCGGTCCCAAAGCGGACAAACGACGCTTATGGGTCACTTCGGACAACGGATTGGTCTGATCCATAAACTGGGAAAGCTGGGAAGTGGCGAAAAATTCTTTAACCGCAGAGGTCACCGGTTTCGGATTCACCAGATCATGGGGCATCAGCGTCTCAACCTCCTGCAGGCTCATCCGCTCCTTGATAGCACGCTCCATACGAACCAGTCCCATGCGGTACTGATTTTCACAAAGCTCGCCCACGGTGCGTACCCGCCGATTGCCGAGATGATCAATATCATCTCCCTCACGCAGTTTATCTTTCAGCTGAACAAGATGCTTGACGGCCAGAACAATATCTTCCTTGGTCAGCGTTCGATGCTCAATGGGAGTATCCAGTTCCAGCTTGGAATTGATTTTATAACGGCCCACCTCGGAAAGATCATAGGTGGACGGATCATAAAAAAGTTTATTAAAAAAGTCCTGCGCTATTTCAACGGTCGGAGGACTGGAGGGTCGGAGGCGGCGATAAATTTCTATTAACGCCTGATCCGTGTCCTTCACTTTGTCCACAGCCAAGGTTTTACGAAACGCTTCCGAAACGTTGACATTATCAATAAAGAGCAGTTCAAATTGCTCAATTTTGGACTCTTTAATCGTTTCAATCAGGGCTTCGGTCAGGGCATCATTGCATTTGGCCAGCACCTCGCCGGTTTCAGGATGCACCAAATCCGTAACCAAAAATCGACCGAGCAGTTCCTCCTCAGCGAATTCTATGGATTGCACTTCCGCCTTGACGATCCTCTTAGCCAACGCTTTGGAAATTTTACGGCCTTTCCTACCTAATATTTCGCCATCCGCTGGGTTGACAAGATCTGCAGAAAGTCGCTGCCCTATAAAGGTCTCAGGTTGAAACAAAATTGAAAAAACATCGCCGCTCAGTTGAGCGATGTCAATATGATAAAACTCCCGTAACAGTTCTTCGTCATTATATCCCAACGCTTTAAGCAAGGTTGTTACCGGCAGTTTACGACGGCGGTCAATGCGAACATGGAGCACATCTTTGATGTCAAACTCAAAATCAAGCCATGAACCCCGAACCGGAATAATGCGAGCGGAATAAAGCCGCTTGTTTGACGCATGTGATTTCCCGTTATCATGGGTGTAAAAAAGACCGGGTGAACGCTGAAGCTGATTAACAATAACCCGTTCCGTGCCGTTGATAATAAAAACACCGTCCATGGTCATCAGAGGAAGGGCACCGAGAAACACCTCCTGCTCCTTAATATCCCGCACGGACTGAACGCCTGTATCTTCGTCAACATCAAAGGTGATGAGCCGCACTGTTATCTTTACAGGCACATCATAGGTCATTCCCCGTTCAATACATTCCGCAACGGTATACTTATGTTCACCAAAAGAATAACTGACAAATTCAAGGGTGCAGAGTCCGTTAAAATCCGAAATCGGAAAAATGCTGTTAAAGATGGCCTGCAAACCGATTTCTTCTCGCTGAGACGGATCGACATTTATTTGCAGAAAACGGTCATAGGAATGCCGCTGCATAGCAATAAGATGCGGTGGTTCTATAAGCTTGCGTGTTTTGGCAAATCCTTTGCGTACTCTTTTCATGATCCCCTCTTTATACAATCTGCAAAATTCAGCTTTAACAAGGAAATAAGCTTTATTTGACCTGTTTCAGGCTCTCTGGAAAAACCTGGGCGAACTCTATGCTGTCCACAAACGCAATAACGCTACGAGGGATTCCCCCCATAGCGTTACATGGTCTTTGTTGACATTCCGGCTGAAAGAGCCTCTCAACCGGACAGCTAAAGCGGAACTGCTACTGAATTTTCACCTCTCCACCAACAGCTTCAATCTTCCCTTTAATCTCATTGGCCTCGTCTTTGGAGACCCCTTCTTTAATAGGAGTGGGAGCTCCTTCAACCAAGGCCTTGGCCTCTTTCAGACCGAGAGCGGTAATAGCACGAACTTCTTTAATCACCTTGATTTTCTGATCACCGACCGCAGTCAGCACAGCGTCAAACTCTGTCTGCTCAGCAGCGGCATCACCACCACCATCAGCTCCTGCCGCAGCAACAGCGACAGGAGCCGCTGCAGACACGCCAAATTTTTCTTCCAACGCCTTGACGAGTTCAGCGACTTCAAGAAGACTCATCTTTTCTACAAGTTCCACTACCTGCTCAATAGCTTCAGACATCTTTCATTTCTCCTGATATAACGTAAATTAATTTTCTTTTTGCTCTTTAATAGCCTGCAACACATAAACCAGATTGCTTGAGGTCGCATTCAATGTACGAACCAATTTGGTCGGCACAGCGGCAAGCACTCCGCAAAGCTGCCCAAGAAGTTGATCCTTTGTGGGAAGCTTGGAAAGAGCAATCAAATCATCAGCACTCAGCACTCGACCTTCAAACATTGCTGAACGTACCTGCAACGCTTCATTGTCCTTGCCGAAATCAACCAAGGCTTTGGCGGATCCCACAGGATCATCAAAACTGAAAGCCACCGCTGTCGTGCCGGTAAATTCCTGCGTCAACTCTTCAAACTCAGTGTCCTTGACAGCGAGTTTGAGAAGCGTATTCTTGGCAACCTGAATCTGCGCATCCTGTTCACGCAGGCTTACACGCAGTTGTTCAAGTTCCGTAACTTTTAATCCGCGGTAATCAGCCACTACGGCGAACTTGGCTTTGGTAAATGTATCTTTCAGTTCATTGACCTTTAAAGCCTTACTTTCGCGATTCAACTGGTACACCTCCATTTAATAGAAACGGGATCATCACAGGACAACAGGATGTGGAATGTAGACGTTGTATTCTTTCCCAAACAAAAATAGTACGAGAAAAATTAACCCGGTCTCGGCTGGCAACCTTTCGGTTATTAAACACAACAGTACCCGCTGTCTTTGACCTTCCCAAGGTTATAAGATATAAAATTCTATAAATACTTTATAGGTATTTTAAAAAAGAAAGCTACAAATATACTGATCAGTCATTTTATTAAAATTATATTGACAGCCAGCTAATACATAAAAAGAGAGATC
>CBDTVG010000004.1:0-18483 GCA_965363745.1 uncultured Candidatus Electrothrix sp.
ATTGGGACAGTATGAGCAGGGCGGCATAGATTAACCGCACTTTTAATCACACCCTCAACAAGGAGGACTTTTGCCGACAGATGCTCATCCATAGTATACATGGCTTTCCCCCTTTTCTTTTGTGGATCTAAAGGGTTGCGGGCATGTCGCACACGCCCGCTTACCGTACTTGAATTAATACATGCTGTATTGACTGCATGCTCCGCCTGCCTGATATTCAAGCTCCCGCCATTGTCTCCAAGAAACAACCTGCCCGTATCCCGGATTCTCACCCTTGCTGCTCAGGTAACACCTGATGGCTCCAGAGGTTGAATTTCCGTACCAGCCGTCAATAGATCCGGTGCAATATCCCAAGTAGTTGAGCATACATTGTAATCTTTTCACCTGTTGACGTTTGTAGAATCTATGACCGGGGAAGCCATCTCTGTATTCAAGCTCTGAATACACCTTGCTGACAACCGGTGCCATCTTGGTTTCATTCCAGACTTCATGCTCATCCCATACTTGATACATGGCCTGGCCTTGACTTGAAACCGCTGTCGCAAGCAACACAACCGCGCAGCTAATGATTCCAAGTAACAATTTTCTTTTTTTCATCGTTCAACCTCATTGAAAAATAATGTTTATTAATTCGCCACATCTTTTATCCTTCCCGCAAGATGTAACATCCTGTATTAACAACTTCGCTCTTATTTTATTGTTCCATTGTTCGATAGGATATAAATATTCCGACAATATTACTATCTTTTTTTCGTTTCAGAGAATTGTTTCATCGTAGATGGCCAAGATGCCGTCTGATCTCCCTAGCCCAGACCTGATATCCTCGGGTGGATAGATGTACTCCGTCGTTTAAAAAGCAGGGCTTGGTGATGGGCAGGCATTGCTCGGTAAACGGCTTGACCATGTCTAAAAAACAGCAGTCGTTTCGTTCGGCAATATCCCGGAGTTCCAGATTGATCGCCGTGACGGCTTCCTCGGCCAACCCTTTGAATCGCATCGGCATGATGGAGTTCAGGGTGATGACGCTTTTCGGACATAAGCTCTTCAGTCTCGGCAACATGCCGATCAGGATCGCCGAAAAAAAGGAATTTCCCATAAGCAGATTGTTGGTGCCGGACATAAGCAAAATATGGTTGGGTTCCCGGATATTGTCAACCACTTCGACCAGTCGGGCGGAGAGATCCTCCGTATGTTCTCCGGCCACGCCTCGATTGATGACCCGCATGTCCGGTAACAGCGTATCCCAGTCACCCCATTCAATCAGCGAATCTCCGAGCATCAGCACGGTGTTTTTTTTCTGTCCACTCATTCCGTTTATCCTTTTCCTTTTTGCTTCCCCGATCCATAGGGCGCATCGAAACAATTCAAAATTTTACCTACTTAATAACAACCTGAAAGTCAACATCTTTTAAAGCTGGGTAGATGGAACAATCGAACGAGCAGAAGGATGATCAGCCGTATATGCGGCGGTATTTATAGAGAGATCCCGCAGAATAAGGGAGCGGTTATTTGATACGATTGATACTTACATTTTTTATACAAAATTGTAACACGCCTGCTGTCGCCTTGAATTTCTGGTTGAAAACCAATCCAAAATAGGATATAAACACTATTTCTCACCATAAACAATATAATGTCAATAATGCATAAACTGGCCGTCTCTAAGTTTGCGTTTGCCGGTTTGCCGTATGTGATACAGACGATTTTGTCCTGATATCAACAATACCGCACATGTCTATTTTTCAAGGAGCAACCATGAGTGCAAAAATTATCAGCGGAACCGAAACCGCCAAGGAAATACGGGAAGAGCTTAAGGCGGAAGTTGCTGAACTCGCGGAAAAGCACAAGGTCGTGCCCGGATTGGTGACTATTTTAGTCGGTGAGAATCCGGCATCTCAGTCCTATGTGGCCGCCAAAAACAAAACCGCCCATGCTCTGGGTATCCATTCGGAACAGGTCACTCTTGACGCTGACACCAGTGAGGCGGATTTACTCGCTCTGGTTGAAAAATACAATAACGATGAGAAAATTCACGGTATTTTGGTACAGCTGCCCCTGCCCAAGCATATTGATGAAGGTAAGGTGCTATACGCCATCAGCCCGGAGAAAGACGTGGATGGTTTTCACCCCGTCAATGTCGGTAAAATGGTGGTCGGTGAGCAGTGTTTTCTGCCCTGCACCCCGCACGGCGTGTTGGAACTCCTCAAGCGTTCTGGGGTGGAGACCTCCGGGGCCGAAGTAGTGGTTGTCGGACGCTCCAACATCGTTGGCAAGCCGGTGGCCAACCTGATGCTCCAGAAACGTGATGCCGGTAATGCGACCGTCACCCTTTGTCATACTCGAACCAAGGATATGGATTTCCATACCAAACGGGCGGATATTTTGATTGTCGCCGCCGGTGTGCCTAATATGATCAAGGCTAATCAGGTGAAAGAAGGTGCGGTTGTGATTGATGTCGGGGTCAACCGAATCGGCACGACCGAATCGGGCAAGGCCAAGCTGGCCGGTGACGTGGATTTTGAATCGGTCAAAGAAAAAGCGGCTGCTATTACTCCGGTGCCCGGCGGTGTCGGCCCGATGACCATCACCATGCTCATGAAGAACACCCTTCAGTCGGCAAAACAGTTTGCCGGTGTGGAGTAATATTTTAAGGATATAGAAACAGGTGTCCGCTGAGGTGCCTGTTCTCAGAGTTCTGTTTTTTAGGAGACCGTACTATTATGGCCAAGCCCAATCGCTGCGAAAGCTGTAACGAGATAACCGGCAGTTCAACCCTTGACCTGCTGAACCAGGATCTTGCCAAGCAGGTCCGCACCGCCTATGACCGCATTGAAGACCGTGGGATGTCAGCCTGTCTGTTCGGATCAGGAGGTACCTGCTGTAGAAATTGCAATATGGGCCCCTGTCAGATCATCGACGGTGTCGAGGCCATGGTCGGCATTTGCGGAGCCACAGCTGATACGGTTGCGGCTCGGAACTTTGCCAGAACTGTGGCTGCTGGCACGGCGGCGCATACTGATCATGCCCGTGAAATGGTGCGGGGCTTTATCGCCACAGCCAAAGGTAAGACTCCACATGAAATCAAGGATGTGGACAAGCTGCATAAGATGGCCGAACTTTTCGGTATCGCAACTGAGGACAGGGACAAGAACGAGATCGCCCTTGAATTGGGTGAGCGAGCTTTGGCCGAATTCGGTCAGCAGGACGGTCTCCTGACCATGATTAAGCGAGCTCCTGAAAAGCAACAGGAAATTTGGAAAAAACAAGGGGTTGAGCCGCGCGGGATCGACCGAGAAGTAGTTGAGGTCATGCATCGTACCCATATGGGGGTTGATCAGGAATATCATAATATTATGAAGCAGGCCACCCGCTGTTCATTGGCTGACGGCTGGGGGGCTTCCATGCTTTCCACCGAGCTGACCGATATTATGTTCGGCACCCCAGTACCCAAGCGAGCTATTATTGATCTCGGTGTGTTGCGCGGGGATATGGTCAATGTGACCGTGCATGGACATGAGCCGTTACTGGCCGAGTCCCTCTGTATGGCCGCTGAGGATGAAGAGGTTCTCGCTCTGGCAAAGAAGGCCGGTGCCAAAGGAATTAATCTTGCCGGAGTTTGTTGCACAGGCAACGAGATCCTGATGCGTCGGGGTATTCCGGTTGCGGGTTCTTTCATCCAGCAGGAGATGGTGCTGGCCACCGGTGCGGTCGAAGCTATGGTCGTGGATGTCCAATGCGTGATGCAGTCGGTGGCTCAGGTGGTGAAGGATAAGCATACAGATATCATCACCACCAACTATCGGGCGAAAATGCCTGACGCTATCCATATCCAGTTTGAAGAGGACGAGGCCTATGCGTCAGCCAAAAAAATTCTGACCCATGCTGTCGGCAACTTCAAAAAACGGGGCAATTATTATATTCCGAAGGACAAAAAATTTGATGTGGTGGTCGGTTTTTCCCATGAGACCATCAATTATATGTTAGGCGGTCGTTTTCGCCAGTCCTACCGTCCGCTGAATGACAATATCATCAACGGTCGTATCCGGGGTGTGGGTGCCTTGGTCGGCTGTGAGCATTACAAGCATTCCGATGATGTCCATTTTGAGATAGCCAAAGAGTTGATTAAGAATAATGTACTGGTGCTGGCTACCGGTTGTGCGGCCCAGGCTCTTGGTCGGCGCGGTTTAATGCGTCCTGAAGCGGCCACTGAATATGCCGGAGATGGTCTGCGTGAGGTCTGCGAGACGGTCGGTATGCCGCCGGTGTTGCATGTCGGTTCTTGTGTTGACAACTCCCGTCTGCTTATCGCCCTGACCGAAATGGTCAAGGAAGGCGGTCTCGGTGATGATATCTCCGAGTTGCCAGCAGTTGGTTCCGCACCTTTGTGGATGAGTGAAAAGGCTGTGGCCATCGGACATTATTTTGTGACCAGCGGTGCCCATGTTATCTTTCAGGATTTGCCCATCAACGGAGCCAAAAAATTCTCTGAGTACCTGCTTAAGGACATCAAAGAGGAATACGGTGCCTGTTGGGGTGTTGCCAGCGAACCACTTGAGATTGCCAAGGCTATGATTTCGGCTATTGATGAGAAACGTGAGGCTCTCGGCATCAACAAGAAGAAAGAGCGTGTTCTCATGGATATGGCCATGCGCCGTGAAATTGAAGCGGGCAAGGGATTGGCCGGAGCTGGTTGCGGCGGTTGAAACGAGCTTTGATGGGTAGGGGCGGTTCGCGAACCGCCCCTACAGCGCAAAAAAGCAATGCGTTGGTTTTTGTATAACAAATCTCTGCCCACAGCGGCGGATCAGGTGTAAGGAGGATTGATGAAATCGGGGAGCAATTTGGAGCGGGTGCTCAGGAGCGGCGCATTTGCCGTGACCGGTGAGTTGGGACCGCCAAAGAACAGTGACCCTGATGTGGTCAGAGAAAAGGCGAGAATCCTGAAGGGCAATGTTGATGCGGTCAATATCACAGACTGTCAGACTGCCATTGTTCGGATGTCGTCTATCGGGGCGGGCTTGATAGCGCAGGCTGAAGGTGTTGAGCCGGTTATTCAGATGACCTGCCGGGACAGAAATCGCATCGGTATGCAATCGGATTTGCTGGCGGCATCGGCCTTGGGCCTGAAAAATTTGCTTTGTCTGACCGGAGATCATCAGAAGTTCGGCAATCATCCCGGTTCCAAGGGCGTGTTTGACATGGATTCCATCCAGATGTTGGGCATGGTTCGGGAGATGCGAGACGGGAAAAAATTTCAATGCGGCGAAGAAATTAAGGGCAAAACCACAGATCTTTTCCTTGGTGCAGCGGCGAATCCATTCGCCTATCCCTTTGAGTTTCGGGCCGTGCGCATGGGTAAAAAAATCGCCAACGGTGCTGACTTCATTCAGACCCAAATTATCTACAATGTGGATAAGTTTTCGGAATTCATGAAAATGGCCCGTGATCTGGGTTTGCCTGAAAAATCCTATATCCTTGCTGGTGTCACCCCTCCCAAATCTTTGGGTATGGCTCGATACATGAAAAAATTCGTGCCGGGTATGGATGTGACCGATGAAGTCATCAACCGGATGAAAGGGGCTAAGGACAAAAAACAGGAAGGCATCAATATCTGTGTTGATATTATCAACCAAGTCAAAGAGATCTCCGGCGTGGCCGGTGTCCATGTCATGGCCATTGAGTGGGAGGAAGCGGTTCCTGAAATTTGCGAGAAAGCAGGACTGTTGCCTAGGCCGACCTTTGATGATGTTGCCGAACCCGCCTTGGTGGTTACAGAAACGGTTACAGCAGCGGTTACCGAGAGCATTGAGGTCAGAACTACACCTGTTGCTGACGATCAGGCCACTGATGCGATTTTGGAAAAAGCCAAGGCTGAGGCTGAGAAAATTATAGCCGCTACCCGAATTGAAGCCGCCTCTATGGCTGCTCAGTCCGGCGGAGCGACAACTGAAACTGCTGCCGTGAGTGGACAGCCGGCGGATGATGCGGGAGAACATGCAATGAATGAAAAAGGACGTCGTGCGGCGTTGGAATCAGTCAACAACGGGCTGAAAGCCTTGAAAAAGGCCTATGGTCTGAGCGATGATCAATTTAATGCCTTAATGAATTTTGTCGATGCAGCCTCCGTGCTGGGTGAAGATCCGAAACCATACCTCCGGCCTGATGCACCTTCGGCACCGACTTCACCTGCTGTTGAGGCAAAGCCTGCCGCAGACGATGCGGCAGTGAAAGCAGAAGCGGATGCGAAAACGGAAGCCGAAGTCAAAGCTAAGGCTAAAGCTGAAGCTGAAGAGAAAGCAAAAGTTGAAGCAGCAGCTAAAGCCGAGGCGGATGCCAAAGCCAAAGCAGCGGCTGAGGCTAAAGAAAAAACTGAGGTTGCCGCCAAGGCGGAAGCCGAAGCAAAGGCTAAAGCAAAAGCTAAAACCGAAGCGGAAGTTGAAGCTGAGGAAAAGGCCAAAATAAAGGCGGAAGCGGCAAAAGTTGCTCCGGTTGTCGCATCTGCACCATCCAACCTTGACGCTCCTGCTCTCTCCGCAGGCGAAACACCCTTTGCCGAGCGGGTCACCAAGGTGCCAGCCGCCAGCTACAGCATGAATTATTCCGGCGCAATCCGGGAAGTAACATTAGGCAACGGCGACAACACAGTTACGGTAGGCGGGTCAACCTCCATGCCCTTCCATCTCTTTGAAGGCGAGATGAAGAATAAGCCGCTGATCGCCATGGAAGTTATGGATATCCGTCCTGACAATTGGCCTGATACCTTGAGCCAATATTTTGATGATGTTATGGACAGCCCAGTGGATTGGGCTAAAAAATGTGTTGATGTTTATAAGGCCGATGCGATCAATATTTGGTTGGCCGGAACCGATCCCAACGGGGCGAATCGTTCCTCGGCGGATGCGGCCAAGGATGCGGTGGATGTGATTAATGCCGTGGATGTGCCGATTATTGTTTGGGGTTGCGGAAATTCAGAGAAAGATACTGATACCCTGCGGGAAATAACCTCCTTGATCGGCGATAAAAAGGTATGTCTGGCTCCGCTGGAGGATGCCAACTATCGCTCTGTTGGAGCGACCGCCATGGCTTTTCAGCATCCCATGGTCGCAGCCTCTCCCATTGATGTCAATCTTGCCAAACAGCTGAATATTCTCTTGGAAAACCTTGGTGTGCCCCTTGACACGGTTATGATGGATCCATCTGTCGGTGCGCTGGGCTACGGTATTGAATA
The DNA here is from genome assembly GCA_965363745.1 of uncultured Candidatus Electrothrix sp. Taxonomy (GTDB): domain Bacteria; phylum Desulfobacterota; class Desulfobulbia; order Desulfobulbales; family Desulfobulbaceae; genus Electrothrix. The sequence goes on from CBDTVG010000004.1 coordinate 7,229, forward strand.
TACCTATTCGGTCATGGAGCGTATCCGCATAGCGGCGCTCACCCAGAAGGATGAGAAATTGCAGGTGCCGATTATCTGCAACTTGGGTCGTGAAGTCTGGAAGGCCAAAGAAGTCGGCCTGCCCACGGACGAAATGCTCGGCGATCAGGAGCAGCGTGGCATTATGATGGAGGCTGTCACAGCTTCCTGTATGTTGATGGCTGGCGGCGAGGTGCTGATTATGCGCCATCCCAAGGCTATCAACATGACCAAATCACTGATCAACGGTCTGGTCGGCTGATTAAAGCCATGTAAAGGTTCAGAATTCTGAACCCTGAACAATGAACCTGAACTCTGAACCGTTTATACCATAAGGGAGTTGTCTCAATGTCGAAAATTATCTGTTCCGCAGCGATTCGCGGTGCCCAAAAAATCGTGGATATGGCTGAAGCATCCTATGAGGAGGCGCTGAAGAAATACGGCCCTGATCAGGAGGTTTCTTTTCCCAATACCGCATATTATTTGCCGATTATTTATTCCATGCTGGGAATCAAGGTGGAAAAACTCGGCGACATGAAAGATATTTTCAAGGAATGTCGTTCACTGTTGCCAGCGGTTGTCAGTGAGGATATCTGGTTGCCCTATCTGGCGCCCGCCTTGGATGCCGGTATGGCCACCTATTTTGCCGAAGAGATGTATGAGGCGATTGATTACCTCAACACACCAAATTATTACACCAAGACAGAAGATCCCACTGCTGAAAATATTTGGCTTGGTGCTGCTGATGACGTAATTTTTCGTAAACGCGGAGTTGAGTTTGTTGACGGCACGGCTCCGGGCTTTGCCGCTATTGTCGGTGCCCCTGAAGATCCTGAGGTTGCCTGCAAAATAGCCTTGGAGTTGCAGGAAAAAAATCTGTACATTTTCATGCATACCGATTCAAACGTACATTATATGCCTGAGATGCTGGTGAAAAATGGGGTGCAGGTCGGCTGGGGCACTCGATTGGTGCCGTTCGGCAAACGCTATACTTCGGTGGTTTTTTCCATCGGTTTCGCCTGCCGTGTCGCTCTTGCTTTCGGTGGTGTCAAGCCCGGTGATTACAAAGGAAATCTTCTGTACAACAAAGAACGAACCTTCGCCTTTGTCATGGCCTTTGGTCAGGTCAGCGATGAGTGGTACGCCAATGCCGCTGGAGCCATCAACTGGGGTTTTCCAACGATTTCTGATTACGCTATTCCTGAAATTTTGCCCACCGGTATCTGTACTTACGAGCATGTGGTTTCCAATATTCCCCATGACGAGATCGTCCAAAAGGCCATTGAGGTGCGTGGCCTGAAGGTTAATATCGCCAAAATTGATATTCCCATGTCCTTTGGCCCGGCCTTTGAGGGCGAGCGTATCCGTAAGGATGACCTGTACATGGAATGCGGCGGCGGTCGAACAACCGGTGTCGAGGTCTTGATCTCCAAGGAAATGGATGAGATTGAAGACGGGGTCGTGATCATGGAAGGCCCGGATATTTGCGACATAGAAGAAGGACAGAATCTGCCCATCGGTATCTTAGTTGAAGTCGCGGGTCGAGAAATGCAGTCGGATTTCGAGCCTATTCTGGAGCGTCAGTTTCATCATCTGATGAACTATGTCCAGGGTATCATGCACATCGGCCAGCGGAACATCATGTGGGTGCGGATAGGCAAGGGCGCGGTGGAAAAAGGATTTTCCTTCAAACATCTGGGGATTGTTCTCCACGGTAAGTTGCATCAAGAGTTCGGTGCGATTTTGGACAAGGTGCAGGTAAAAATCTACACCTTGCAGGATAAGGTGGAAGAGGTTATGGAAATCGCCAAGCAGGTCTACGAGGAACGAGATCTTCGTCTTGGCTCAATGACCGACGAGACCGAAGATGTCTTCTATTCCTGCACCTTGTGTCAGTCTTTTGCTCCCAGCCATGTCTGCGTGATCACGCCGGAACGTATCGGTATGTGCGGGGCCTATAACTGGCTGGACGGCAAGGCCTCCTACCAGATCAACCCCACCGGTCCGAATCAGCCCATTGATAAGGGCGAATGTACTGATACCGATAACGGCTATTTTACCGGTATCAATGAATTTGTCAATCAAGCTTCCCGAGGGGCGGTGCCTGAGGTTAGCTGTTACTCACTGATGAATAATCCCATGACCGCCTGCGGCTGTTTTGAGGCCATTGCGGCCATGTTGCCCCAGTGTAACGGTATTATGGTGGTCAACCGTGATTACAGAGGGATGACCCCCTCAGGTATGAAATTCACCACCTTGGCTGGCATGGCGGGTGGCGGTATGCAGACTCCAGGTTTTATGGGAGTTTCCAAGCATTACATGACCAGTAAAAAACTGTTCAAGGCAGAAGGTGGCGTTAAGCGAATGGTCTGGATGCCGAAAATCCTCAAGGATGAGATCAGTGATAAGCTGAAAGCGGCGTGTGCTGATGTCGGTATGCCGGAACTCTATGACATGATCGCCACAGATGAGCAGGGCACCACGGAAGAAGAAATCTTGGCCTTCATGAAGGAAAAAGGTCATCCCGCCTTGGAGATGGAAGAGGCTATGGGCTGATCCGATTCGAAGAATATACAACCGGGATTCATCAAGGAAAACGATGAATTACGATGAAGAATATAACCAGTACTCTTAGAACAAACGAACAGCCGTCGGACAGATAGATGAAGATTTCTGCTTCACTTCCGGCTGCTGCATGGGAGGATAGATAATGGCGTTAACCGGTATACAGATTCTTAAGATGTTGCCCAAGACCAACTGCGGCAAATGCGGCATTCCTACATGTCTTGCCTTTGCCATGAAAGTGGCTACGGGCCAGACTGAGATCGAAGCATGTCCCGATGTAAGTGAAGAGGCCAAGACCACCATCGGAGAGGCTTCTGCACCGCCTATCCGAACCGTTAAGCTCGGTGCCGGTGATGCTCAATTTACTGTGGGCGGTGAGACTTGCCAGTTCCGGCATGAGAAACGGTTTGAGAACCAGACCGGAATTGCAGTTTTGATCAGCACGGACGAGGATACCGCCTCCATTGACGGTAAACTCAAACGGGCCAACGATTTTGAATACGAGCGCGTCGGGGTGATGATGCGCAACAGCTTGGTCGCGATCAAGGATGCGGGCGGCGCATCGCTGGCTGATATGGCGAAAAAGGTCATGACGGTAGCTCCCAAACAGGCGATTATCCTGATGAGCGAGAATGTCGACAGCCTCAAGGCCGGGGCTGAAGCCTGCGGCGACAACAAGCCCCTGCTTTACGGGGCGACAGCTGAGAATGTTGATGATTTTTCGGCCCTTGCCAAGGATACCGGTTGTGTTATCGGTGTGAAAGGCAAGAATCTGGATGATCTGGTTGTAACGGCTGATAAGTTGCTTGCCGCCGGAGTCAAGGATATGATTATTGATACCGGTGCCCGGACTATGCGGGGATCCTTTGAGGATAATGTTGTCGCCCGGCGTTCTGCGGTTAAGGATAAGTTCAAGGCCCTCGGCTTTCCGACCATCGTCTTTCCTTGCGAGATGTGCGATGATCTGATGATGGAGGCCATGATCGGCTCTGTCCTGATGGCTAAATATGCAGGTATCACGGTTTTTTCTGATATCCAAGGTGATATTCTCTTCCCGCTTCTTTTAGAGCAGCTAAACATCTTCACCGATCCGCAACGTCCCATGGTGGTTGCGGAGGATGTCTACCCGATTACTGGGCCGGATGAGAATTCACCGATCTTGATTACCTGTAACTTCTCTTTGACCTACTTTATTGTTTCCGGTGAGATTGAAGGTTCCAAGGTGCCGAGTTGGTTGCTGATCAAGGATACAGAGGGTCTTTCAGTTTTGACCGCTTGGGCGGCAGGTAAATTCGGTGCGGATCTGATCGCCATGTTTGTCAAGAAATCCGGGATTGCGGATAAGGTCAAACATACTGAGCTGATTATTCCGGGCTATCTGGCCACCATCAAGGGTGAGCTGGAAGAAGAACTGCCTGATTGGACCATCATCATTGGTCCTCGTGAAGCCGGACATCTGCCCGCCTTTCTTAAGGATTGGAAACCAGCAGCATAATTTGGGCTGACGGTGCAGTTTTGTTTTGTACAACACAGCCCTGTCGTCCATCGGATGATGGGGCTGTTTGGTCTAAGATGTCAGTAGGGATTTTTTCTCGCTAACCAAAAGGTTACAGGAGCACTTAACGATGTATCATTATGAAGTGATAAGTGATGAATACAGATTTGAAGAATTCATTCGGGATTTATTCAATGCAAAATATTCCACTCAATCATTTCAGTTATACAAAGTAAAAGGGGCAGCACAGCATGGTATTGACGTTTTTTCAACTGAAAATAAAATAGTTATACAATGCAAAAAGAAAGATTTATCAAGAACAGATTACAAACTAAAAAAAGAGCTTGTTGAAGATTTTGAAAAAAGTTTACAAGCTATAGATGACGTACCGTTTGATTTTGAAACTTTTATACTGGCGACAACAACCAAGAAATACACAACTACTCAAGATGAAGCCGCTAAGTTGTCACAAGATAAGCCTTTTGATGTTCAATTTCTAAGCTGGAAAGATATTGAGCGGGTAATTCATCAATATCCAGAGCTCAGGAAAAAATATTATCCCCATCTGGCTACACCAGAATTAGGTGAACAGCAACCTCGCAATGTTTTTCAGGCTATAAACAGTAGCACTATCCATGGCCCTGTTCATCAGGTTGCAGGTGATTATTATAACGTAAATAAACCACCAGATAAAAAAATTCTCCCTTCGCCTGAAAGTATAGGAGGAAACCCCCTTTTGAAAAGTTCAATAATTAAACGATTTGATAAACTTGGAGAGGAACGAGAGAAACGTTTTGGAAAAAGCGCCTATGCGAAAATGTATTCAACATTTAAGAAAGATTTTGGAATAGAGAAAAAAGATAAATGGACAAAAATATGGGAGTGGCCGGAAGGTTGTGCGAAGGAAATTATTCAATATATAGATGGAAAATATAATAATACTAAAGCAGGGAGGATTGAGAAAGCTGCTAAGAAATCCGATTATATTCATACACGACCCCACTTGTTTAAAAAAGAAAAAGAATTTCTTTCTCAGCTTGGAATTGACATGAAAAGTCCTCTTGTTAAGGAAAGCTTGCAAACGTATTTTGGTGCTTCCTCTCATAAAGAATTAACAAATTTAGAGCATTGGAAATGGGTTTGTTATTTGGAGAAGGAAGTCGAAAAAATATATGAAGAAGCTGAAGATTAGTAGAAAGTGCAAGCTGTCAAGTTTTCCGAGATGTTGATATTTATGCAAAGTAAAATATATTAAACTTTTTATTAAAGATTGCCTTGAAAAAGCCTATTTTCAAAGAAGGGAAAAAATACACCTTCAGTGATTATTTCTACCTGCCCAACCCGATTGAAGAAATAGTCGCGGAGTTAGGATATTCATATTTTTTGGAAGTGGTTCAGCTGCCTACGTCTCAAAGTTGCAACGTAGAATCTGTCAACAATTTAAAGCGCACCTATTATAACGTATTACCGAAAATATCTCTTAATTCAGAAACGGCCAAACGCGAATTTTTAATTGCCCCAGTTCTCTTTGAATTAGCTAAAGAAACTGACTCAAAGATCAACGTAGAATATCCAATAGACGTAAGTGAGCTGTTAAGCGGTTATTTAGACTATTTAATACGCTACAAACAAGAGTTGATCGTTATTGAGGCAAAAAAAGGAGATATTGATAGAGGATTCAACCAGCTAGCTGCTGAACTTATCGCCTTGGATCAATACGAAGAGGAAGGCGGCAGTATATTGTATGGCGTGGTGACTATCGGTGAAATGTGGGTATTCTGCACCTTGGACAGAAAAAATAAAAAAATTATAAGGGATATGCATAATTATACTATCCCTGAAGATGTGGAAGATATTTTTAGAATTCTTGTCGGTATTATTGAATCATCCGTTTAAGAAGACCTGTGAACAATTCAGATTAAACGAGGGCTGAAGATGTTGTCTGTTACTATTCCGGATAAATTGACCAATAGAGTCAATAAGGTCGCAAAACGAGCCTGCCAAACACCTGAAGAATTTATCATTGAGCTTGTTCAGGAACGCATGGATCACGACAGTGCATATAGCGAGTCAGATTATCTTGCAAAATCAAAGGCTAATAAGAAGCTACTCAATAAGGCTGTAAAAGATATTAAATCTGGTAAGTATGAAACACATGGGTTAATTGATGATTAACTGGCATCTTCAGGCATGGGAAGATTACCTTTACTGGCAAAAAGAAGATAAACGGATCCTTAAACGTATCAATGTGCTGGTAAAGGATATTTTAAGAGAACCTTTTGCCGGGATCGGAAAGCCGGAACCGCTAAAACATAACTGGCGGGGCTTTTGGAGCAGACGGATTAACGATGAACACAGGCTTGTCTATACAATTGAGGATGGACATTTGATCATAGCGCAATGCCGATATCACTATAATAAATAATTTTTACCAATCAACAACTACTGGAGATTGCAATGGGAAAAGGAATGGAACACAGGGCCGGATCAGTAATGGTCGTGGGCGGCGGCATCGCCGGGATACAAACCGCCCTTGACCTGACTGAACTTGGTTATTACGTCTACCTGCTGGAAAAAGCACCGGTTGTGGGCGGGGTTATGGCCCAGCTCGATAAGACCTTTCCGACCAATGACTGCTCTCTCTGAATACTCGCACCTAAGCTGGTAGAGGCCGGTCGGTCTCCAAACATAGAGATGCTCACCAATGCGGATTTATTGGCGTTGGATGGAAAACCAGGAAGTTTTACAGTCAAGGTTCGTAAACGTCCCCGTTATATTGATGCGGACAGTTGCACAGCCTGCGGACTTTGCACCCAATACTGTCCCAAGCATCTTTCAGATGCGTACAATGAAGGACTGGCTTTGACCCGTCCTATTCATATTGACTATGCCCAGGCAGTGCCTGCGACATACTATATTGATCCGTCGTCCTGCCTGCATCTAACCCATGATACCTGTCAGATCTGTGTGCCGGTCTGCCAGAGCCATGCCATCAACTTCAATCAGCAGGCGGAAGAGGTGGATGTGCAGGTCGGAGCAGTGGTGCTGTCGCCGGGGTTCGGTCGGATCGACGATGCCACCCTGAGTAAATACTCCTACGGTCAACATCCTGACGTGGTCACGGCGGTTGAATTTGAGCGAATGACCACGGCCTCCGGGCCGTTTCTCGGCGAGGTGAAATGCTTCTCCGACGGTCGTCATCCCAAGTCCATCGCCTTTATTCAATGCGTTGGTTCTAGGGATCTGGGCTGTGACAACGGGTATTGTTCTTCGGTTTGCTGCATGTATGCCATTAAGGAAGCGATGGTGGCTAAAGAGCATGACCCGGAAGTGGAGATCACGATTTATTACATGGACATCCGCACCCAGGGCAAGGAGTTTGACAAGGCCAGAGAACGGGCCGAGGCTATGGGCGTGAAATTTGTCCGAGCCAAGGTCGCCGGAGTGACCCCTTGGGAGAACCGTCTTCAGCTGACCTATTCCACCTTAGACGGCAAGCACGAGTTCAAGCCCTTTGATATGGTGGTTCTTTCCGTCGGCTTGGAAGCTCCCAAGGATGCCAAAGGCATTGCTGATATCACCGGCATTGAACTGAATCAATACGATTTTGCCAAGACCGGCACCTTTAACCCGCTGAACACCAGCGTTGAGGGGATCGTGGTGGCCGGAGCCTTTCAAGGCCCCAAGGATATTCCAGAATCGGTCACGCAGGCATCGGCGGCAGCTGGCATTGTGGGTGGAATGCTGAAAGATCAGCGGGGGCTGGGCATCGTGCATAAGTCCTATCCCGATGAAAAACCCATGGACGAAGAAGTCCGCATTGGCGTTTTTGTCTGCCATTGCGGTATCAATATCGCCTCGGTGGTGGATGTCAACAAGGTGGAAAATTCGGTTGAGGATATGGAGGGAGTTGTCTATCATACCGATTCCCTGTATTCCTGCTCCGCTGATGCTGTTAAAACGCTAAAAGATCGTATTATTGAGCATAACCTGAACCGGGTAGTCATTGCCGCTTGTTCACCTCGAACCCATGAGCCGCTTTTTCAGGAAACACTGAAGGATGCGGGTCTGAATCGTTGCCTGATTGAAATGGTTAATATCCGGGATCAATGTTCCTGGGTACATGCCGGAGAGCCAGAAGCGGCGACCGACAAGTCTCAGGATTTGGTGCGGATGGCGGTGGCCAAGGCCAGAGGAATGCGGCCTTTGCCGGAACAGACAGTTCCAGTTACGCCCAAGGCTTTGATTATCGGTGCCGGTATTGCCGGAATAACCGTGGCTCTGACCTTGGCGGAACAGGGATTTGATTCCGTGTTAGTGGAGAAGGGCGAAAAATTGGGAGGCAGCTTGGGACTTCTCAATCACACCTTGGATGCGGATCAAACGGCTACGCATTTGCAAAAACTGGTGGCCGAGGTTGAGGGAAATAAGCATGTTGATATCCTGACGAATGCCGAACTCAAGGAATTTTCCGGTTTTGTCGGCAATTTCTCCTCAGTTGTGGCGGAGGAGGACGGCAAGGAGCACACGGTTGACCACGGGGTCGTGGTTCTGGCTACCGGTGGTCATGAACATCGTCCAGAGAATTACCTGCTGGAAGAGAACGACAAGGTGGTTACTCAGACCGAGCTGGAGCAACAGCTGGCTGGCGGCGGCAAGGCACCGGAATCCATTATCATGATCCAGTGTGCGGGTTCGCGCGGTGAGGATCTGAACTACTGTTCCAAGGTTTGTTGTAATCATGCGGTCAAGAATGCGCTCAAGATTAAGGAATTGAATCCGGCCAGCCAGGTTATTGTCCTGTACCGAGATATGCGCACCTACGGCTATGCTGAAGATGCCTATCGGGAGGCCCGGCTCAAGGGCGTGATCTTCATCCCCTACGAGATGGACCGGAAGCCGGAGATCTCAGTAAAGAACAAGACACTGCACATAAAGTTGTTTGGACAGACACTGCACGTCAAGTTCTTTGATCCCTTGCTTCAGGAAGAGGTCGAAATGACCCCGGACATGGTCGCCCTGTCCGTGGGTATTGTCCCGGACGGCACTGAAGACATGAGCAAGTTGCTCAAGGCTCCGCTCACCGATGACCGTTTTTTTCTGGAGGCCCATGTCAAACTGCGGCCCGTGGAGCTGCCGGTTTCCGGTGTCTATGTCTGCGGTTTGGCCCATGGCCCGAAGCCGGTGGACGAGACCATCGTCCAGGCTCAGGCTGCGGCGGCTAAAGCGGCCATTCCGCTGGCCAAGGGTTCCGTGAGCATTGATCCTATTGTCTCGGTAGTTGAGGAGGAAACCTGCATAGGTTGCGGTATCTGCGCCAGCCTTTGCCCCTTCGGTTCTATTGAGATGATCAAGGTTGGCAAGAAGCGCAAAGCCCGTACCATTGCCGCTTCCTGTAAGGCCTGCGGTATCTGTTCCAGCCATTGCCCGACCTTTGCTATCCGCATGGGCGGCTTTACCAACGAGCAGATTATGGATCAGATCGTTGCATTCGGCAATGTCAGCGTAAAGGAACCGGTTGCTGCGTAACGTATAACGCACGTACTGTAGGGGCGAATCTTGTATTCGCCCTTGAAGATTGATGGTGGAGATCCCAGCGGGCGATCACAAGGATTACCCCTACGGCCAACCAGAATCAAACCTTTCGAGGTAGAAAATATGAGTGATGATTTTAGTCCCAAAATTTTGGGTTTTTTGTGTAACTGGTGCTGCTATGCGGCGGCGGACGCAGCCGGAGTTTCCCGGTTTCAGTATCCGCCCAACCTGCGCACTATTCGGGTGATGTGTACAGGCCGGGTTGATCCCGCTTTCATTCTGCGCGGTTTTATTGAGGGTGCGGACGGCATCTTCACCGGCGGCTGACAACACGGAGAATGTCATTACCAGGTAGGTAATTACGATGCGATGGGTGTGGATGCACTGGTTAGAAAAGTGCTGGAAGAAGTTGGAATCAAGAAAGAACGCTATGACTTACAGTGGGCCTCAGCTGCCGAGGCACCTCGGTTTGTTAAGCTGATAACCGATTTTACAGAGCGGATGAAGGAACTCGGCCCGCTAGGCGAGGCCGAAGGTTTGTCTCAGGATGAGATTAAAGAACGGTTGGAGAAAGCCCTTGCGGTGGTCTCCGATCAGAAAGTGCGGGTCAGCTTCGGCAACGCCAGCAAGGCGGTGCGCAAGGATGCGGTTTGGACTCCTGAGCATATTGACGGAGTTATTTCCGGTAAGATGGTGAAGTCGCTGGATAAGGCTTTGGCCTGATTCTGTCGACAGGAAGATAAAAAGGCTGGCTTGAACTGGCCGGGTCTGATGCAATGAAAGCGATGTTGTCCTCTTGGGATTGCATCGCTTTTTTTTTGATGCCTCATTATTCATTCCTCTGGTGATTTTTTTTTAAAACCAATCCTACACTTCAGAAAAGTAATACTTTTTTACATACCAAAGGTATTGACAACGACACTGTACCTTGCGATAATATACTATCTCAATAAACTCTACAACGGAGGGGGAGTATGCCGGGTGTAAAAACAGCAATTTCATTGGATGAGAATTTATTTAATGCCGTAAAAAAAATGGCTTGCGATTTAAATATTTCCAGAAGCAGAGTGTTTACGCTCGCATTGGTTGAATTTATGGAAAAACGGGAGAATAAAAAATTGCTCGCTCAATTGAATGAAGCATATAAGGATCAGCCCACTGATGAAGAAAATAAAATTTTGCAATCAATGCGTACTCCACATAGAAAAATAAGCGGGCAGGAACCATGGTGATTCAACAGGGGGAAGTCTACTGGCTTGATTTAGGCGAACCGAGAGGCTCAGAACCAGGATTTCGTCATCCGCATATAGTCATTCAAAATAACCTGTTCAACTCAAGCCAAATAAATACAGCGGTTGTATGCTCTTTAACCTCAAATCTTCGACGAGTTGCGGCCCCCGGCAATGTTTTGCTCAATAAAGGCGAGGCCAATCTGCCTAAAAAAAGTGTGATCAATATCTCGCAGATTTTCACGGTGAATAAAAGTGAATTGACGGAAAAAATCGGCCAGGTTTCCAAACAGCGAGTCCTTGAAATGCTTGAAGGAATAAGGCTGATTACTGAGCCGCGAGAAATTTAATGATTTTATTGTTTTTTTCCTGATTATAACGGAAAGTTAATCTGATGCTACCCAGTTGGGATG
>CBDTVG010000005.1:0-18047 GCA_965363745.1 uncultured Candidatus Electrothrix sp.
ATCTTCTGTTTCTTCTTGAGAAGGAAGGGGAAGTTATAACTTTTTCTAAAAAAAATTTTTCCATAGCACGCACCTTATCACGCAATCAGGCAATTCAGGATAAAATCAAAACCGGTAAGCCTTTTACAGCTATTGTTATCAACAATGAGGAAGTAACTAGCCAAGAACAGAAAGAAAAAAAAATTTTTATGATTGCGGCTATCCCTGTGACATTGCCGTCCGAGAAGCGACATTTTTTTCTTCTCAGCAGTTACATTATGGATAGCTCTTTCCTACTTCGTTTTCCTGTTTATTCCCACATGGGAATAAGCTTAGTTAGTGATAACAGGATATTAGCTACAACTTTATCCTCAGAAACCAGCAGTAGCGATCAAGTTAATCTCCCTGTCTACAAATCGTCCGTATTGTTGCCGGGAGCTATTGATATAATACATGAGAGCTCTTTTTTTACGGAAAAGATGCATGTGAAGACCAAATATATTCCCGGCATGGAAAACAGCACCACCAATTTCATTATTCTTTCTCACCCTTCCCGGCTTGTCCTGTCCACCAAAAAAGAATTCGGTCAACATCTGATGATTATTCTTTTTGTCGGGCTCTGCTGTTCAATCATGCTGATTTTCTTTATTACCGGCTCCGTCCTGAATCCCATCAAAGAGCTGAAACACCTTGTCTCAAAAATCAGTGAGGGCGACCTGAGCAACAGGATAGAATCCAGCGTGATCAATGAATTTACCCCGTTAGTCAATCAATTCAATGAGATGCTGGATCTAATCCAACGGAAAGATGAAGAACTCTTGGAGCGGGTTGCTGCCAAGACAAGTGAACTTCGCCAACAAAATGTTTTTATTGACAACCTGCTCCGCTCCTCTCAGGTTATGGGGATTGCGGCCACGGATATGAACTTGATCATCACCTATTTCAATCCGGTTGCTGAGAAACTTTTTGGTTTTAAGGCTGAGAATGTGAAAGGGAAGAAAGTGACGGAATTTCATCCACATATCAAAAACAGAGAAGAACAGTTCAATAAGCTGATAGAAAACGCCCTGAACAAGGGATCGTATACGTTCACGGTGAGCACTTCTGATTTCAGCGTCTACGATTTAGATACCGTGGACATGGCCGGGACAGTCGGTTATAAACAACAGGATAACAAGTACCAGCGCACCATCGAAGTCTACCTTTCTCCTATTAAAGCACAAGATCAGAAAGGTCATGAAATCACGAACGGATTGATGCTTATGGCTCAGGATGTCACTGAAGCCAGACAAATGGATGAGCGTCTTCACTCGGCCTTGTCGGAATTAAAGGTTATTCTCGACAATACAATGTTGGGGCTCATCCTCATTGTGGACGAACAGATTGTCCGAGTCAACACAACCTTTGAAAAAATGTTCGGTTATTCGTTTGACGAAATCCAATCAATGCCTTGGTCTCATTTTCGTTTTTCCATTTTTGCGGGCAAAGAAGCAGAATGCTGGGACGGCAGCGGCCGCATGTTTTCCATGGTGAAAAAAAAGGAGGCTGAAACGAAGGAACAGCTACCGTTCTGGAGCAAAGTTCGTCAGGTGTCCATTGACAACGATAGAAAAAAGAAAACAAAAAGAGAGCTGTATCTTTTTGAAGATATGAGTAGCCAGAATGAGATGTTTGAAAAAGTACAGCGACTCAGTCAGGCTGTTGAGCAAAGTTCAAACTCCGTTGTTATTACCAATACCGATGGAATTATCGAGTATGTGAACAGAACCTTTGTCAAGACAACAGGATACACTGCGCATGAAATTATCGGCCGCAGTCTGGAGATGCTGTCGCCCAGTATGACCGAGGCTGCCGTGTATCAAAAAATGTGGTTAACTGTCCGCGCCGGAAACGAATGGACCGGGGAAATTGTCAATAAAAAGAAAAGCAGCGTTCTCTATGAGGAAAACGTTGTCGCTTCACCGATTCGGAACGAGGAAAATGAAATAACCCATATTATTGTCACCAAAGAAAATATTACTGACCTGAAAAAAGCGCGGCAACAGGCTGACAGTGCCAATAAGGCCAAGAGTGAATTTTTAGCCAATATGAGCCATGAAATTCGCACCCCGATGAATTCCATTATAGGCATGACTGAACTGCTTCTTGACACGGATCTGATTCCTGAACAGAAAGGGTTTCTTGAAAATGTCAGCAGTTCAGCCGGGGTTCTTTTATCGCTCATTAATGACATCCTTGACTTTTCAAAAATAGAGGCAGGTAAATTGGAACTTGATAATCACCCCTTCAAGCCTCGGCAACTTGCGGAAGAAGTTGTCGGGACGCTCAAAATTTTAGCGGAACAAAAAGGAATTGAACTTCGGTTGCAGGTGGTGAATGATGACGGTTGTTATCCGCTGGGAGATTCCCTGCGCATCCGGCAGGTTCTGCTCAACCTCGTCGGCAATGCAATTAAATTTACCCATCAGGGCAACGTGACCTTGGAGGTCAATATACTGTCCAGCCATTCAAAATACTGTTCAGCGAATTTTGCTGTCAGTGACACGGGGATTGGTATTTCGCAAGATCAGCAGGAAAATATTTTTTCCAATTTCACCCAGGCTGACAGCTCAATCACCAGAGATTTCGGAGGCACAGGTCTCGGACTCGCTATCAGCAACCGCCTTCTTCAGTTGATGGGCAGTGAAATTTATTTGACAAGCACGTTGGGAGTGGGAAGCATTTTTTCTTTCACCGTGCTCCTTGAAGAGGGAGCCCAACCGATCTTAATGGCAGAACCTCAACAGGAGCGAATTGATTCGCCCGCTGATTGTCTTAATATTCTCTTGGTTGAAGATAATCCGGCGAATCAGCAGCTTGCGCTTATTATATTGAAAAAACAAAATCATAAGGTTACCGTGGCCAATAATGGATTGGAAGCCCTTTCCTGTTTGGGCAGACAGCGATATGACCTGATTTTTATGGACATGCAGATGCCGGTGATGGACGGCTTAAGCGCCACATTAAACATACGACGGATAGAAGAAGGCCTAATCGTGGAGTTACCGGAGCTTGCCGCTATCTCAGAGCAACTTCATCATCGACTGGCAGGCGGGCATGTCTGTATTGTTGCTGTCACGGCCAACGCTATGCATGAGGATCGTAAACAATGCCTTGAGGCGGGCATGGATGAGTATCTCAGCAAGCCGTATAAAAAGCATTCCCTGCTGAAAATATTGCGTACCTTTGATAAAAAAACTATGGAGCGACCGCCTGAGCCAGAAAAAAAGGAAGAGAAAAACAAACATACGGTTTCTTGGGACGTAGTCATCCAACATCTTATAAAGCATTTTGAATTAGAGCGGGAAGATGCAGAGGCGGTACTCGCCACCTATGCGGAATCGCTGACAGAAAGCCTTCAGAGTATGCGACAGCACATGGACAACGGGGAAGGTGAGGCCGGGGGTCGTCAGGCGCATACAATGAAGGGAGGTCTACTCAATCTGGGTCTTAACGAGCTTGCTGAAATTGCATTCACTCTAGAAAAGGAGCTTCCAAAAACAATAGAAAAGAAACACGAAGAAATGACAGATCAACTTGCCGAAGCTCTTCAGGGAATCACAGCTAAACAAGCCGCTCTTTGACATTGCGGTTGTTGTGCAATATGTCACCACCGAATTTGTCATTTTATGATATTTTACATAAAAATGAAACATAACAAGAATAACAAGATAATAGTGCCCTACATGCTCATGGCGATCATTTTGGTCGCACTTGTCCTGTTTGGAGGAGGCGTTGTCTTCTACAGGCATCAACAAGATCTGGCCCGGAAGGATATCAGAACGTATCGTTATTCTCTCGCCCAGGAAGCCGAGCGCCTCAAACAGACCTTTAACCAGATTTTCAGTATTTCCAAGCTGCTGGTGAATAATCCGATCATTATAAGCGCCTTGGATAAACATATTCAACAAGTGTCACCCTCACAGATAGCTACGGTAATTATTGAAAAAAATTTGGCCGCTATCGCTGCTGTTGAAAATATATCCGCTGTTTTTTTGGTCGATCTTGACGGAATCTGCGTGTATGGAACTGAACCTGATGCCATAGGAGAGGATTACAGTTTTAGAACATATTTTCAAAACGCCGTTCATGACGAGACAGGTTTATATGCCGCTATGGATAGCGCTTTTCGGCAGACGGAAATTTACTATGCGCAGATTGTCAAAAACGGAAATCAGCCTCTCGGTGTTGCCGTGCTGCAAATTAGTCCTGATTTTTTTCATCTCCGTTCTTTTGTCACGGCTTTCACCACAACGCCGCCCTCAACAAAAGTCATGCAGATTGGCTTGTCCACTGACAGCAATATTCTTTTCAACACAACAAAGACCCTTGTCTCTCTGCAACCTCTGTCCCCAGAACAACAGGAAACATTACGAACTAGTAAACAATTTCCATTAAAGCGTATACAGTCATTAGGTTTCACCGCCGAGGGGCTGAACACGCTCGCTACAACAGGCTTTCTTAATAAACAAAGCCCTGATGGAAAAGAGTATTATCTTTTTTATCAACCATTAGTTAAAAACGACCTCGCTCTTATGCACATTATCACCAAAGCATGGTTTGAGGAAAATTATCGCCCGGCATCACTGGACTACTCAGGCTATTTTTTCATGCTGTGCTTCATGCTTTTTGTTATGCTTGCCCTGCTTTATATGCTCAATAGGAGACATAGACAGGCTCTGCTGACCGCCGCCATCCTTGAACAGGAAGCAAAGCAACGAGCTCAGGATAAGGAAAGATATGAATCCATTATCAATAAAAATCCCCAGGGATTCTGGTTGAATGATTTTGAATCAGGAATAATTCTTGAGGTCAATCAAAGTCTCTGCCGCCTTCTCAATGTACCTGCGGAGCGGATTATCGGTCGTAATGTGGCTGAATTCCTTGTTGTAGAGAACGGACATACCGAAAAAAATTCAGCTAATGACAAAAAACAAGGCAAGGAATTCGGTACAAATATCCCTGATATTTCCTCTGAAGGCGCATTGCGCACAGGCGATGAAGAAAGACTGGATGTCCTGATAACCTCATCCTGTATTAATATACAGATTTCAGATCGTTGCCGAAAAACATGCTTTTCGTTTTTCACGGATATTTCAGAAAGAAAGAAAGAACAGGAGCAGCTTTTTCTTTTTTCGCAGGCCGTGGAACAAAGCACCAGCGCTATTGTTATCACGGATAAAAATGCCAGTGTTGTGTATACCAATCCGTTTTTTAGCGATCTCACCGGGTACCGTCGAGAAGAAATTTACGGCACTGATCCTGACATTCTTACGGCTGGCGAAATAGACACCCCTGTCAGTCGAGAAATTTGGCGGCGGATCAAAAACGGCGGCACATGGAAGGGATTTCTCCGCAACAAAAAAAAAGACGGTTCTTTTTACTGGGAAGGACAGACGGTTTATCCATTATATGATGAAAATATTCACACCATCAATTATTATCTCGCCATTAAAAATGATATTACAGAACGGCTCAGTCTTGAAAAAGAACTGAAAGCGCAACTCGCCAAGTTAGAAATTATTGTTGAACACGCCGCTATCGGCATCGCTCATATTATCAGCCACGAATTTACCTGGGCGAGCCAAACAGCCGCTCAGATGTTCGGTTACGCTGACAGGAAAGAAATCTCATCGCTGTCTTCCGCTTCTATATTTGAAAATATGGAAGCGTTTGAAGATACCCATCAGCGTGCTCAACTTTCTTTCGTGGCGGATAAAATTTTTCACGAAGAACAGCTGATGAAACGCAAAGACGGCAGCCTGTTCTGGTGTTCGCTGACCGGAAAAATAATTGATCCGACAGCTCCAGAGCAAGGGGCCATCTGGCTGACCAAAGACATCAGCCGCCAAAAAGAAGAAGAGCAGCAACTTCAACTGGCCAAGGACCGAGCGGAACAGGCGAATCAGGCGAAAAGTGACTTTCTCGCCAACATGAGTCATGAAATTCGCACCCCTATGCATGCGATCATCGGCATGAGCAAGCTTACTCTTGAGACTTCTCTTGACGAACAGCAACAATATCATATTAGTACGGTGCATAAAGCGGCGGAATCACTTCTTGGGCTACTTAATGATATTCTGGATTTTTCTAAAATAGAAGCAGGGAAATTACAATTAGATCCAACCGCATTCGCCCTTGAAAAAAATATTAAAGACGCTGTTCGCACCGTGGAATATCAGGCGGAAAGCAAAGGGTTGCACCTGCATTATAATATCGACCCCAAGGTTCCGAGATTTGTTTACGGTGATGCCTTGCGATTGCGGCAGATTATCGTCAACCTCCTGAATAACAGTATAAAATTCAGTGAAAGTGGAGTAATCACCATTCTGGTGACCATACAGGAATGCAATGCCGACGAGACACTGCTTGCCTTTCAGGTCAAGGACAACGGGATAGGGATCGCCCTTGAAAAAATTAACGACATTTTTGATAAATTTGTCCAAGTGGATACCAGTGCGAGCAGGGATTTTCAAGGAACCGGACTGGGGCTGACAATATGCTATAAACTTTGTGAAATGATGGGCGGCAATATCCGCGTTGACAGCGTACTGAAACAAGGAAGCACCTTCACCTTTACGGCCCGCTTTAAAAATATTTCCAGTACGGATGCGGCTGAGCCGGAGGCATCCGCAAACGAAGACACACCACTTCGGGACTTGCGCATTCTTGTTGTTGATGATAATGAATCTAATCGTTTCTTGGCCAAAGCCATGTTTCAGAAGGACAACCATCAGATTATAGAAGCGGGAAACGGTCTTGAAGCGTTAAAAATACTTCTTGATCACCATTTTGATGTTATCCTGATGGATGTTCAAATGCCGATTATGGACGGTTTGACGGTAACCAAGATTATTCGGGCCTGTGAGCAGAAAAAAGATCATTTAGGGGCGAATCAATTACCTGAATTATCCAAGGAATTCACAGAAGCATTGCAGTACCGGCTGACAGGCGGTCATATGCCTGTTGTTGCCCTGACGGCTCACGCCATGAAAGAGGACAAACAGCGTTGTATTGAAGCTGGTATGGACGGTTACGCCATAAAGCCCTTTAAAACGAAAGATATCTATCTGGCTTTTCAGCGGACAGGATATGTCGACAGTGTTATACAGGATATACAACAAATAGAAGAAGCGGAACAAACACAACCAAACGGTACTCTCATGGAAAAGAACAGCGAAAAAAATAACGCCCTCATTGCGAATGTCGCCGATCATCTTAAAAATACATACAGTCTGGAACCCGAACAAGTGGAGCAAATGATCCAGCTATCCTCACGCTCCATCTCTGAAACGCTTGAGCAGGCTAAACAGGCTTTGGCGGATAATGATTTGGCCTCTCTGTCCGCCTCCGGCCACAAGGCTAAGGGTATTCTGCTCGGTGTAGGCCTGAATATAGAAGCGGAGCAAGCCAGGCAAATTGAAGCGTCGGGTAAAGAAGGAGAAGATGCGAATTATCAGGGAATGATAGCAAAATTAGAAGAAAATATTCAACCGTTGCTGGCGCTCTCTTCCGGTGACAACAGGAGCTAACAGCGTATGAAAGTAATATTCTGCGAAGAATGTGGCGGCAAAAACACGGTTGAAGATAAACAGCTTGAAAATATAGACAAAATACCACTTGTCTGTCAGATATGTTACAATATTATTTTTCAGGAAACAATCATTCCCCATAATTGTTCAACGGCTCCTATTAACACCCTGCATTATCATCTGCTACTCATTGATGACGACTTCGCCCATCTTCAGCTGATGAAAACGACGTTGGAAAAAGAATATACCGTTTCTATCGCATCGACAGGCGTGCACGGGCTTGAATTGGCGGCGGAGCGTCAACCCGATCTGATTCTTCTGGATCTGAACATGCCGGGTATTGACGGTTACGAAGTATGTAAACGTTTAAAGGAAAATTCGGTAACCAGAAAGATTACAGTTATCTTTGTCAGCGCTCGGGATGATAAGGATGATGAGTATCGAGGATTTACCCTCGGCGCTGTTGATTATATAAATAAACCCATAAATCTCCAAATCCTCAATGCCAGAATCACAGCGCAACTTCGGCTCAAGCAGCTTTTAGAGCAACAGAAGAAACAATCCGACAGCCTGATTCAATCTTTACACCAAAACAACATACAGATTGAGCAGGAACAGGATAGACTGCGGCAGGAAAAAAATAGTCTTCTCGCGGTGCTGGACGGCGTTCGAGACAAAGTCATCATAGAAGGGCCCGACAGAAAGGTGGACTGGGTCAACAAGGCGACCTTGGACTTTTGCGACATGCCTCTGGCCGAAGCTATCGGCTCTCATTGTCATGACCTGCTCAAAGAAAGCGGGGCAGACTGTGTGACATGTCCATTACCGAACAGCCCGAATAGCATATTGAATGCTGCGACAGCGATACAGGCTCAACAAAATCCGCAACAGCCCGGCGCATCCTTCAGGCAGCTCCACATACCCCTTTTCGACGAAGAGGGGGAACTGAAAGGAATCGCTCATATTGTTCAGGACAAAATTCAGGACAAAGACTTGGGGCGGGCAAAAAATAATGCGAATGACGGCGGTCAGATCTGTCAGGCGGCGGAGTCGGCAATCAACAGCTTTATTGACAAAAACAGAAAAGCGATACGGGACAATTTAGCAACAATACTTTTCGGGATTGATGCCGTGAGCAGCATACTCAGGGAAGATAAAGATCTTGAAACCGTCAGTCGCCCGGTCACCAAAGCGGCTGAACAACTTGATCATATGGTCTGCGCCTTGCTGGATTTCCAGAAACCGGATACAACATCTTGAACACGTTTCTTTTCATTAACTCTCTTTCCGCAGCCTAGAAAATGAAAAATGTCTTAATAGTTGACGACGACCTCGGATTTCAGCGTTTACTGGGAATCAGTCTCAAGAAATATAAGAAAGAATTTGATGTCACTCTCTCCAATAACGGGGAAGAGGCCATAGGAGTTTTAAACAGAAAACCTGTTGATCTTATTGTCACGGATCTGCAAATGCCTAAAATTGATGGCTTGACCCTGTTGGCATATATCAATGACGCATTTCCTAAAACGCCCTGCGTGATAATGACCGCCCACTCAACCCCTGAGATTGAGCAGCAATTCGCACAAACAGGTCAACAACTCCTGAAAAAACCTTTTACGATCAATAAACTTGTTGATGCCATCCAGATTGCACTCGCTCCCAAGCCCCCAGGCGGTATGTTACAGGGAATCTCCGTCGCCAATTTTTTGCAAATGATAGCCTTGGAACAAAAAACTTGTCTGTTGGAAATCACGTCCAGCAAGCATCAAAAAGGCTTCTTTTATATCGAAAGCGGTGAAGTCTTTGATGCCGCGTTCAATGGATTAAATGGAGAGGAGGCGGCTTACGCCTTGATCGCTCTTGAAGGAGCAAGTATAAGTTTTACACATATTCCCCCTGCCCAGAGGGTGAGAAAACGCATTCACGCAAGCCTTATGGGGCTCATAATGGAGGCTATGACCCGTAAAGACGAAACTGTTGGCAACGCCTAAAATGCCTGATGCCTGAATCAAAAAAAAAACAGCGGCGATGTGATGATACCGCTGTTCCCTATATTCTGATTGTTGACGACAACCGTAGTGATCTTTGCCTGCTTGAAGCCATCCTCAGATCCCATGGTTTAAAATCGTATTCTCTTACGAATCCGACTGAAGTATTTGAGCGATGCCGTGCCGCTCAACCTGAAGTCATCTTGCTTGACATCAGCATGCCTGAAATGAACGGCTTTCAAGTATGTACGCAGCTCAAAAATGACCCACAGCTTTCTGATATACCGATTCTGTTTCTCACCGCTATGGGTGAGGTAGCGGATAAAATTCGAGGATTTAAGGCCGGTGGATCTGATTTTTTGGTCAAGCCTTACGAACCCTCGGAACTCATTGCTAGAGTTTCCACCCAGATCAATCTGCGCAGAACACAGCGGGAACTCGCCTGCCGGAATCAAGAACTCAAAGAAGAAATTTACGATAAAGAAAAAGCCCATGCGGCCCTACTGGACAGCGAGTCCCGCAATGAGGCCGTCCTCAATAATGCGGCGGTATGTATAGGTCTGCTCAGTATTGACGGCACCTATGAGATGGTCAATGGACTGTATGCGGATATATTCGGTTATTCCCCTGAAGAATTTCGCAGGATGCAAATTCAGGACATCGTTCATCCTGACGCTGTTTCCTCCACTATGGAAACATTAGAGATTCTACGTAACGGTGAGCTGCAACAGCATTATACAAGTAAAAAATTTGTCCGTAAGGACGGCTCTCAATTTTCTGGGGGACACTGGCTCAGTCCCCGCCGCGCTGGCCACGGCGGTTGCAACGGTTTTGTCTGCGTTATTAGTGATCTGACAGAACAGAAAAAAGTAGAGGATGAACTGCGGCTGGCCCATACGGTCTTTGAAACCAGCTCGGAAGGTATGTTGGTCACAAACGCCACAAACTGCATCATTATGGTGAATCCGGCCTTCACGGAGATCACCGGTTATCAGCGGGATCAAGTTATCGGCAGAAATCCTTCTTTCCTGAAATCCGATCGCCACAGTAAAAAATTTTTTCGCCAAATGTGGAGAACCTTGTTGCTGAACAACAATTGGCAGGGAGAGCTATGGAATTGCCGCCGCAACGGTGAAGTGTACCCGCAGTGGCTGTCTATAGCGGCCATACGCAATCGAAATAACCGTATTGTCAACTATGTTGCCCTGTTCTCAGATATCAGCGATCGAAAAAAAGCCGAGGAGATCCTTCGGCATCAGGCTATGCACGATCCGCTGACCAAGCTCCCGAATCGAGTTATGTTTGATGAGCGGCTGCGCAGTTCCTTGGCCCGCGCCAAACGAAAGAACAGCCGGATGGCCCTGCTCTATTTAGATTTAGATAATTTCAAAAACATTAACGATACCTTAGGGCACCTCACCGGTGACAGAGTGTTGCGGATGGTCGCAGACAAATTACGGGAATGTCTGCGCCTCGAAGATATGGTTGCCCGTATCGGTGGTGATGAATTTTCCGCAATTCTCGATGATATCAGCTCGGTGCAACATGCGGTCAAGACAGCGGAACGAATTATCAGTGCGCTTGACGAGATTGACTGTTTCGCTGGCGGAAAAATCAACACGAGTATCGGCATTTCAATTTTTCCCGATCACGGCGAGGACACGGAAGATCTGTTGCGATATGCCGATAATGCTATGTATACCGCAAAACGACTCGGCAAAGGACGTTGCCGCCTTGCCGAAAATGAGAATATTAGCTGAAAACGTCGCTGAACATTCTCCGGCTCGCCTTATCCGCAATTTATCCGCCAATGCGGGACATCCGCCCGTGACAATCGCCGCCGTGCTCCTTAATTCTTTGCTCCATCTGATGGCCTTTGGGCTTATTGCGGACAGCGGTAAGCATGGTTTCCTGAATATCTTCATCACTTCCTCCTTGGCGGAGAAGGGAACGAAGATCGGTTTCCTCATCGTGGAGCAGACAGGATCTGAGCCTACCCTCTGAGGTCAAGCGCAGGCGATTACAACGTTCGCAAAAATGATGGCTGATCGGACTGATAAAACCAATCTTTCCCTTGGCCTCCCGACCTATTCTGAACATGGTCGCGGGTCCGTCAGCTTCGCCTTTAGAGACAGGAATCAACTCTCCCCGTTCCCTGATTCGCTCCATAATCTCATCTGATGCCATGTAGGCGGTGCTGTTCCAACGTGAAGAAACGCCGATGGGCATAAATTCGATAAAACGAATCTGCATTTCTGTTTCTTGGGACATCGCTGCGAAATCAACCAGCTCATCATCATTGATGCCCCGCATGACTACCATGTTCAGTTTGACCGAAGCAAAATCCGTTGCCCGCACCTTCTCAATACCCTGCCAAACCTGTTCAAAACAGTCAACTCCGGTAATCCGGGCGAACCGTTCAGGCTTTAACGTATCCAGACTGATATTTATTTTACTGACCCCGGCGGCCAGCAAGTTCTCGGCATATTTTTCCAGCAACACGCCGTTGGTTGTTATTCTTATATCATGTAGGTTGTCAATTTCAGCCAATTGGTCTATAAAATACATGATATTTTTGCGCACAAGAGGTTCACCTCCGGTAAGACGCAATTTGGAAATTCCCATGGAAACAGCCACCCGGACAACCCGCAGCAATTCCTCATAGTTAAGCAGTTCCTCGTGACGAAGCCGGGTCAGAAAACCGGAGCTTTCATCTTCCGACACACAGTACATACATTTCAGGTTGCAACGATCAGTCAGCGAAAGTCGCAAATAGGAAATCGTCCGGGAAAACATATCTGTCAAACCGGCACCGCCCGCAGGAGCGGCCTGATTCGATCCTCTTTTTATCGCAGGCATTGGTTTTATGTTGACCTTATTAAATTTTGACGTATAAATCTGATAGTCTCGTAAAAAGTCAGAATTTGCGCTTTTGGCAACGATAACTCAATGGGTTACGAAGCAAAAAGTGGGTATTTTGGACTTTTTACGAATTCATCAAATCTGCTTGGTCTTCTCTTTACGTTATGCGTAACGTGTACTACACTGTACATTACACTATTACCACCCGAACGGAAAAGAGCAAGAAAATCTCTGATCGGAAGATAATCCCTCTATAAAAGAATATGCTCATACTCGCCATTGAAAGTTCCTGCGACGACACGGCGGCCGCCGTGCTGAAAGATGACCGTCGGGTGCTGGCTAATGTCATCAGCAGCCAGTTTGCTGTTCATGAAAAATACGGGGGCATTGTCCCTGAACTGGCATCCCGTTGCCATATTGAGGCTATCTGGCCGGTGGCGAACGAAGCGTTGAGCGATGCCGGAGTGTCTCTGGATGATATTGACCTGATTACCGCCACTCAAGGGCCGGGGCTGGTCGGTTCTCTGCTGGTGGGCTTCACCTTCGCCAAAGCTCTGGCTCTGGTCAAAAATATACCCTGCACCGGCGTGGATCACCTGACTGGTCATTTGCTGGCTGTCCTGCTGGAGGCGGAAAAGAACAGGCCCGAATTCCCCTATACCGCCCTTGTGGTGTCCGGCGGTAACACCTCGTTGTTTTCGGTGAACAGTACTACCGCATTTCGCCTTCTTGGGCGAACCCGTGATGACGCAGCGGGTGAGGCCTTTGACAAGGTGGCGAAATTGCTGGAGCTCGGTTATCCGGGCGGCCCGGCTGTCAGCAGGCTGGCCGAACTGGGCAAGGCCGAGGCTATCGCATTCCCCCGCGCCTGGCTGAATAAGGACAGTCTGGATTTTAGTTTCAGCGGTTTGAAAA
The DNA here is from genome assembly GCA_965363745.1 of uncultured Candidatus Electrothrix sp. GTDB lineage: Bacteria > Desulfobacterota > Desulfobulbia > Desulfobulbales > Desulfobulbaceae > Electrothrix. Next base: position 13,316 of record CBDTVG010000005.1, read on the forward strand.
CTTCGGTGGCGAATCAGGTCAACCAATTCCGGCAAAAAGAAAAATCGGTTCCGGTTGAGGATATCTGCGCTTCGTTTGAACAGGCTGTTGTGGATGTGCTGGTAGAAAAAACTATCATCGCGGCCAAACAAGAAGGACATCAACGGGTGGTTATCGGCGGCGGAGTGGCGGCCAACAAAAAACTGCGTCGACAGATGACATCCCGTTGCGCCGAGGAAGGTCTGCGCTGTTTCACCCCGTCTCCGGTATTCTGTACAGACAATGCGGCAATGATCGGGCTGGCCGGTTTTTTTCAATTCATTGCTGGCTCAACCGTTACACCGGATGCGGACGCTTTTTCCCGTTCTCCCCTGAACTGACCATGCTCCGAAGTATTTCTCGCCTGCCTAGGTATTATTTACTGCGGATCAAACGCCTTAAGGGCGATCCGGTCTATCTTGCCAGAGGATTCGCCTTCGGTGTATTCATGGGTGTCCTGCCCTTAGTGCCGATACAAACGATCCTGATTATTCCTCTGAGTATAACCTTACGGGTCAGCACTATCGCCGCAGTCATCGCTGGTGCCTTAGTCAGTAATCCTCTGACCTTTATGCCTCAGTATTATATAACCTGGAAGTTAGGCAACGCTGTTCTGCCGGGCCGAATTTCCTGGGAACATCTTGAAGGGCTGTTGCTAGCTGTTGAGCGGGAAGGGTTGGTGGATGGCCTCGCCATGTTCAGCCACCTCGGTATTAAGACCATAACAGTGCTGTTGACCGGCGGTGTGCTCATCGGAATTCCGGTCGGAATCATCAGTTATTTTTTCGCCCTTAATTTTTTTCGCACCTTGCGGACCCGTCGCTTGCGAAAACACAGTCTCAACAATAAATAAAGATAATGGTTTATCAAAAAAGCAAAACCGTCCTCCGACAACGGGGACTGGCGGCGTCAAAAAAATTAGGGCAAAATTTCCTGGTGCATCGGCATACAGCGGAACATATTGTTGATCTTGCTGATGTCAACAAAGAGGACACCGTGCTGGAGATCGGAGTCGGCCTCGGTGCGCTGACAACGCCTCTGGCCGAGGCGGCCAGCCAAGTGATCGGTCTGGAAGCAGATTCAGGAATTATCCGTCTGCACGAAGAGCAGCAGAATTTACCGGACAACGTCCGCTTGATTCATCAGGATGTGCTGAAGGCTGATTTCAGGGAACTGGCGGATCTCTGCGGCGGGCGATTAAAAATCATTGCCAATCTGCCCTACTCCATCTCCTCACCCTTTCTCTTCAAACTGATTGAGCAGCCCGACTTGATCGACTTCGCCGTGGTTATGCTACAAAAAGAAGTCGCCCTGCGTTTGCTGGCACAACCCGGCACCAAAGAGTACGGAGTGCCCACAGTGATGTTGGCGACTTGCGCGACCATTAAAATGTTGATACACGTCGGATCAGATGAGTTTCATCCCCGGCCTAAGGTGGATTCGGCAGTGGTTCGCCTTTCATTTCAACCTGTGCCAAAAAGAACCAAGGAACTTGGAGAGTTTGACCGAAAGTTGTTGAAAAAAATTGTCAATCACGCCTTTGGTCAGCGACGAAAAACCCTGCTTAACGGGCTGTCTTCCACCGGCCTGCTCAGTAAACAGGAAATGGCTGAATGTATCAGGGAGGCGGGGCTTGTCCCAACAGTTCGGGCAGAACAGTTACCGTTGGAGGATTTTGTTCGGCTATCGCAGGTGATCGGGAAACGCATTCTGCAACAACGCATTTTGTAACGGGGTCAGGAAAAACAAAGCCCGCAATCCGGGCAAACAGACTCAGCGGTGGAAAAATTGTGACCGCAGGCCGGACAGACAGCATGCTCGGCATCAGTGTTGAACACAGACCCGGCGGTGGACATGTCATATCCCTCCAATCCTGTCGAACGCACATGCTCCCGGTCAAGAAGCGCCATCACCTCCTCCGCATCTGATCTGCGAATTTGCACCAATATGTTTGCGCCGCAACAACCTTGTCCGCAACTGCCGTCCTCAGTCACAGCCAGCGAGGGAATGCCCCGCCGCTTCAACATAATCTGAAACTCCTTCATCTCAATGACGGAACCCTTTCTGATACTCACCATCTCATCATCCGGGTTTAACACCATATTACGGCTGGACTTTTTCAGGTTTTTATCACGCTCCACGTCCAACATTTTCTGGCCGGAGATCAGAACAACGCCGCAATCAGCACAGGAGGTAATTTCGGCCCGATATTCGTCATCACAGTTCGGGCAATATTTTAATTCAGGATCAATTATTCGGCTCATAGGAGGTCTCTTATATACACATTCAGCCGGTTATACTGTTCATCCGCATTATTTTCACCGGCAACGGATAGGCAATATAACACATGTTATCCTGAACTGACAAGCAGTTCGATCATCTATCCTATCTTACAAAGTAGTGACCGAAGCCGCATCGCTATCCACAACAAAGGCGGGAAGAGAACCATACTCACTCGACGAAAACATATCCTGACTCTCGGCATCATGTCGCCCCTGCCCGCTCGCAACAACTACGCCCCTGTTTTGCTCGTGTTCCAGTGCTCCAGCATTGCCGCCAAACCAAGCGGACAGCACGAGAACAGTGACACCGAGCACATACATGCCTAGCATCAGATAGCCGGGATCAACGGTCAAAGTGGACTCAATTTTTTTTTGTTTGTCTGTTGTCATGATATGTTCTCCTTTCGTCAGAAACTTGAATTTGTCTCGTCTTTTATATGTATTATGCGCTACGACCATGACGGACTTCAGGGGGAATCGTGACTAACTGAGGAGGAATAATGACGAATTATGACAGTGCTGTTTTTTTATCTTCGGGGAGGATTTTTTCGTTGTTTAACGCCGGGAAAGGAGCACGCTGGGAGGGGAAGTTACGTAAAACGCACGAGATTTGATTGGAGGAAGAGCGGGCGGCTGAAAAAAACAGCGGTTTTCGCATCTTCGCAACAAGAAGTTGCACATAGAATCCATTATGCGACATCAGTGACAGGTCAACTGAATAACAAAACAGGGCCGCTAGCATAAGCTGGCGACCCTGTTTGACTCCTTAAAGCTCTACTGTATTATTTACATACAGACACTACCGCATGTGCAACCACATTGAGAGATGCTGCGCTCTCGAAAGAGGTATAGGTGAATTCGCTTTCCTCGCCATCAGCCAAGCCTTCTTTCACGACAGTGTAGTGACCAGGGGCAATACTAACTAGATCATCTTCACTTACATTAAGATGCAGATCTTGCATGACAAAGCCGTCGAGCATCAGATAAGTCACTGATAGTTCACCGTCCAGATAGCTCACAGCCAGTTCACCCACTTCGGTTCCCTTGGTAATATCATTCTGTCCTGCACCGGCATAGATCGGTGTGGTAAAATCTTCACCATCTTCGACCGTAACCTGCCATCCCCAACGAGCGTTCGTGATGCCAAGATCAATAAAGGTTTGCTCGCCGAGGGCATAAGCGGTTTCAGTCCCACATATCGTTTCAATCAGCGGCAAGGCTGTCTCAACCGGACAGGTGAAATCAACTGAGGAGAACATGGCCCAGCTACCGCGATCAATAATCTGATCACCGTCAATCCAGCCTGTTTCCGTCTGATATCCTCCGTCGCCATTGTCTTGACGTATCGCTGCATGGCCAGCCAAGAGACCGGTAGTATCACACGGTTCCGCACTGCCGAAAGCCTCTTCTAAGGACACATTAAACGTATAACTGGTAGCACCGGTTATGTCGCCTGTCACATAGGGGAAGTTACCTATTTTAGGATTACCCTTTTTATTGGCGGGCATATCAGCCAAATCCTGACCGGCCCAGAGATGCGCCTCTAACAACTCCCAATCACCTAACATATTATAGGTGACAGCAAGCGTTGTTCCTTGGACTTCCACGCAGACCTCACCGGCTTCAATGTGCTGACCGGCAATAAGAGGCTGGCATTCTGATCCGTCTGGATAATCGACTTGAAGTGCTGTCTGAACGGCAACAGGGGTGGAAGCGAGTAAAAAGGCTACTGCGGGAAAATTTGCTTGAGCTGCAAAAGGGGTGGCGGCGAGTAAAAAGGTTGCGGCGATGAGACTTCTTTTGATAGTAACTGTAGTTTTCATAATATATCTCCCGGCGGTATAGAAGTTGAAAGCAGGTAACCCGGCTATCTCCTTTATTGGAGACCCGTGGCTTTCCGACACCGCCTCACGACGGTTGTGGCTTTATCAACTTTCTGGCTCTGCACTCCAGAAAGCATATCTGTAAAAGATCCTGCCATGAAAAAATAAGCATTTTTTCATTTGGCTATAATTCTTTATACAACTCTACAAAAGAATCTGTCAAGACTTTTCAGGGAAAATAGTCATAAAAAATAAAGAAGCATGTATATCGGCAGTATACGTAAAAAGAAAAATGCGCAGTGCTACAGGTCGGGATCACTGGTTCAAATTCCATATTCGTCATTTTTCTGCCGGGCAGACCGTCCCGACCTCGTTCAAACGATATACAGCCCGCCGATTTCAGAGGCAAGTGCTTGCAAGTTTAAAAATCACCATACCGAAACATTCTTGTTTAAATCCTGGATAAGTTTCAGTAACCTGCGAACGTGATATAATACAGTGTCTGCCTGACTGTAAGTGAACGCGTTGAGCAATTTTACAGCTTCTTCCTTGTTAAGGGTGTTGAAAAGAAAAGCTTTTTATTGCGACAAAACAGTTACTTAAATTGGA
>CBDTVG010000006.1:0-17830 GCA_965363745.1 uncultured Candidatus Electrothrix sp.
TTTTTAATAAACCCGTTGGCACCCAGCTTCAAAGCGGCTTTTACTTCTTCGTCTTTTGAAAAACCGCTGGCGATGACCGCCTTTTGCTGAGGATGCAGCTTGATGATTTCCTGATATGTTTGACGCCCGTTCATCCCCGGTTCCATCTGCATATCTATGACTAAGAGGTCAACGGGTTTTTCCTGTAAAAATTCAATGGCCAGCTCGCCAGAGGATACAGACTCAACCGTATAGCCGATGCTGCGCAATATCCTGCCTGCAATGTCCCGTAGTTGGCTCTCGTCATCAATAATCAGAATAACCCCGCTGTTATCCTCTGCTTTTTCATGCATGTTGTTTTCATATTCGGCGACGGCTATGTTCTTGCTCACCGGAAAGTAAAGCTGAAAACATGTTCCTGTTTCATCGCTTGTGACAAAGACCTTACCGTCATGATCTTTCACCGTGTTCCAGACCACAGTCAATCCAAGGCCGGTACCGCTTCGTCCCATGACTTTTTTGGTGTAAAACGGTTCAAAAATATGTTGTAAGTCGGTTGCTGAAATACCTGAACCTGTGTCCTCCAGCCTGAGAACAATATACTCTCCGGTCTTTATATCCTGTTCTTTCGAAACAGCCTCATCAATGTATTCATTATACGTGGAAAGAGCGACGGTTCCGTCATTGACTATTGATTCCGCAGCGTTTGTTATCAGGTTCATGAGGCATTTTTTCATATGAATCGAAGAACAAGATATATCGGCCCGTCTCGCTTCCAGCTGGTTTGTATATGCTATGCTCGGATACAATGCTTGGAGGCTTTTATGTTCAAGCGACCGTATATGTTCGTTAATCAGCAGGTTGAGATTCTGCGTTTCTTTGGCAATCGCCGCACCACGGGCCATGGTGAGCAGATCTGCCACCACCATGGCCGCTCTTTGGCCGGATTCTAAAATAGCTGCAATAGGTTCCCGTAAGGGGCTGTCCGGGGGTAGAGTTTTTAAGAGCAATTCAGGGTAGCCGATGATGCTGGCGAGGATGTTGTTCAAATCATGGGCTACCCCGCCTGCCATAAGTCCTATGGACTCCATTTTTTTGGCCTGATACATCTGGTCTTCAAGTTTTTTCCGTTCCCGCAGATCCCGAATCACGAAGACGGCCCCGCTTGGCTCTCCAAGGGCGTTCCGAATCGGTGAGGCCGAGGTGAGCACCGGAATTTTGCCGTCTTTCGAAGTAATTATAGCGGTTTCCTGATTGCTTAATAATGCAGCTTCTCCGTCTGAGGAGATATCCCGAATCCAGGCGCTGTATTTCGGTTCTGTCAGAAATGCGCTCAAAGGTCTGCCGATGACTTCATCCTCAGCAAAACCGACAAGCGATAATCCCCCCTGATTGCAAATTGCAACACAACCTGTAAGGTCGATGACAAAAACCGCGTCAGTCATGGAAAACAAAATGCTTTCTAAATAGTTTTTGGCCTTTTCTAGTTCAACCGCCTGTTGCAGAGCGATTTTTTGTTTATGTAACTGGAGAAAGAATCGTACCTTACTGAGCAGAATCTTCGGCTCGTACGGTTTAATAATGAAATCAACAGCGCCTGATTCATACCCCTTAAAAACATGATAATCATCATGGTAGACGGCTGATAAAAAAATAATAGGAAGATTTTCCGTTGTTGCATCGTAACGAAGCAGTTCGGCCAGTTCGTAACCGTCCATGTCCGGCATCTGCACATCAAGAATCGCCAAGGCGAAGTCATCATGCAGGGTGGCCTTTAAGGCTTCGTTTCCGTGGGTTGCCTGAACAATGCCCACGTCAAGATCAGCCAGCACCTTCTTGAGGGTAAAGAGATTTTGCTCCTTATCATCGACGATAAGTATTTTTTGCATAACAAACCGAATTCATATTTTGATAAGTAGGGAAGAGAGCGTGACAGAGCGCATAAACCCGATATTTGGCTTTCTATGTGTATTATAGTTTTCTTTTTTTATAAACTCACCTGTTTCTTTCAGAGAAAATATTTTTCTCGTACAGAACGACGAGTTTTATTTTGTTGTTTTACTATCGATAACAATGCATTGAAAGAGGCTAGGTGGGGGTATGTGCCGCAGAATTGAGGGAGGTACGCTATTGTCCACCGATATACCGGTATAACTCAAACTTTTTTTCAAGAAAGGGAGCTGCGGATTGCAAAGCCCTTCGATTGAAGGGCTGAAAGGTTGCCTTTTGGGGTTGAAGTGAAGATGTATAGATATCTTTCGCTTGATTTAATCGTCTCCGTCGTTCTTTAAAGAATCCGAAACAGCATCAACGAAATCCTGCTCTGTCAGCTCAAAATCTGCATTATGCGCATCATTCACTTTGAGAAGGATGGTCATATCGCCCTGATAAGGAGGTTCAAAATCAAACTTACCTTCTTTATCGGTTATACCTTCCAGTAATTTTTCCCCCTTTTTGCCGACAACTATGACCTTGGCTTTTTGCACCTTTTTGCCACCCATGAAGAAGCCTTCCACGTAGACGCGGTTGTTTTCCACATAGCACCAAAGTGTGGTCGCATGGGCATAAGCTGAAGCGGCTATGGACAGCGTCAGCATTGTCGCCGCAAGGAAAAAAGCTGATTTTTTAAACACGTTTAATTTGTACATAATTGAATCTTCTCCTTTTTTTATTCTTGAATATTTTATCACATCTCACTTTGATTAGGCCCACCTCTCAATAAAATTGGTCTGAGTATTAGAGCCGTGTAAAACAGGATGCTGGAAACAAGGGCTATAACCGCACCGCTTGATACCTCCTCCATCAGGATGGAGAGCAAAAGACCAAGGGTTGTGCTGATGGTGGAAAAAAGAATACTGAGCCAGACAAAACAACGGAGGTTGACCGCAATCAGTTGCGCCCCGGCAGCGGGTACAACAATCAGTACCAAAACAAGTAGAGCACCGACCAATTTCAGGCTAGCCACTACTACTATTGTCATCAGGGTAACGAACATATATTCTAAGAAAACCGGAGACTTGCCCCGCGCCTTAGCCAAGGTGCGGTTGAAGCTGGAAAGCATGAAGTTGTTAAAATTACAAGAAAAAACAATAGCGACGACTATCGAGGCAAGGAACAGGATGATCAAATCATTATCGTTCAGGGTGATCAGGCTACCAAAGAGGATACTCTGAACCATATGGATATTGAACTGCTTGGTCACCACAATCATCAGGATAATCCCAAGACCGAGCACTTGAGCCAGAACCACCCCGATAATCGTATCATTGGCCAAGCGGGTGCGATTTTTGACAAAAGTCATCAGCAAGGCGACAATCAGACAAAATCCATACAGCCCGACATAGGTGCCTTCAGGTGGTTCACCGATCATCAGGCCGATAGCCACCCCGCTCATAGCAGCATTACCAATGGTCTGAGTAAAAAAAGACAACTTTTTGGTAACCACCACTGTGCCGATAGCTCCGAGCAGTGGGCCGATTATCAGGGCGGCAAGTAGACCACGGGTCATAAAGGCAAGTTCAAATATTTCGGGTAAATACCCTGCGACTGCCCAGCTTTTAACAAGATCGTAAATAAAGTCCATATACCTGTCCGATAAGGTTTTCTTGGTAACTGCTATGCGATATGTTTCGCCTGTTCAGCCTAAAAATGTATATTGTCGTAACAGATCAGAGTGATCCAGCCCTTTTGTCGGTCCGTCATAGAAGACACTTCGGTTGACCGCAGTGACCGCATCAGCGACACGGCAGATCATGTCCATGCTGTGACTAACCATGAGAATGGTGATTTCCCGCTCGTCCCGCAGGTTGATCAGCATTTCTTCAAACTGGCGGATACCGACCTCGTCAATATTACTGGCTGGCTCATCCAGCAGGAGGAGTTCCGGTTTTGGCTCCAAAGCCTGGGCCAGCAATACTCTGCGAAATTCTCCGCCGGAAAGCTGGCCGATACAGCGGTCAATTAGATGCGTGCTTTTGGTGGCGGAAAGTATATCCTTAATCCGCGTTCGCATTGCCTTGCGTCGACCTAAAAAGACCGGCACCTTTTTCAGCATGAGAAAGAGAAAATCAAACACGGTTATCGGTACGGAATGGTCAAATTCCAAAAACTGCGGGACATAACCAATCCGACCGTCGTCCTTGAATAAAAAACGAATTGTTCCCTTATGCGGCATCCCGCCCATGATGCTCCGCATCAACGTGGTTTTACCGGCACCGTTGGGTCCGGTCAGAGCATGAATCTGTCCCCGCCGGACGTGCAGACTGATGTTTTCAAGAATTCTGTTGCCTCGGAGAGCGACAGAAAGGTTTTCTATTTCAAGCAGGTTCTGTCGCTCTGTGTCTGTCATTTTTTATTGCTCCTTGTCCTGCGGTTTCGGCTGCGCCTGCGGCATGATGTCCTTTAAGTTCTCCTTGACGGATTCCCGCATTTTTTTCGACTGCATTTTCGGCATAACGTTCTGGAGGTTTTCCTTCATGGTATCCTGCATCTGCCGCGTAGTGTCCTCTATCTGTTGAGACATCTGTTTCGACATTTTTTCTCGCTGTATCGCCGGTACGGCTTCCTTCAGGTTCTCCCGCACATTGCCCCGCATTTTCTCTGACATCTGCTCTGACATTTTCGCAGGAAGGTCTTCCGACATCCGGCCCGGAATCATTCCCGTCCCGGACACTTCGGTCAGGGCTGCGACAATGGCATCCATATTTTTCCGCATGTTCTGCTCAAAATGTTCCTTGCTGTAGTCGCCGTTGGAAATATGGGAAAGAGCGTACAAACGGCAACCGGTCTCTTTATAAATAATATCCGTGTATTTTTTTTCATAATCCAGTTCCCCAAACAAAACATTCACCTTGGCCCTCTTAATCCGCTTGATGGTGTCCTGTAACTGCCGGGCGCTGGGTTTAACACCGTGTCGAGGCTGAACCACGGCGCTGACCTCAATTCCTAATTCCTGAAAAAGATAGGAGTATCCGTCATGAACCGTGGCGATGCGCAGTGTTGCGAGATTGAGCATGTCAAGGCGCATCAGGGTGGATTGAAGCATGTTGCGCAATTTCATGGAATAGGCCCGCACATTTTTAATAAATTTTCGAGCGTTATTAGGGCAGAGTCTGCCTAATTTCCGGGCGATCATCTGCATCTGCTGAATCGCTCCGGTTATAGCTATGTAGGTGTGGCTGTTGTAGGAGACCTTGGCATCGGCCTTCTTTTCAAAAGAATAATGCTTGTTAAAGGAGGGAATCAGAGGCAGTCCCTTGCCGGTGTTTATAATTAGCAATTTATCGTTGTCAATGGCCTTGAGCATGGGGTTGACAAATTCATCGTGTCCGAGACCGTTGATAACAAGCACGTCCAAATTTTCCAACATTTTCATATCCGAGGGTACCGGCTGATAGGCATGGGGATCTGAGCCCGGCGGAATCAGCGAAGTGACGTTGGCCGCATCACCCACAATGTTTTTGACCCACGAGTAATACGGATGTAGGGAAACCCCTATATCCAGGCGGCATTGCTTCTCCCCGGCATACACCTGAGTCTGCGCCAGCGCAAGGCCGGCAAACAATATAACCAAACAGCTTACTATTTTTTTCATGTCGGTAAGTATTTTATATAATGATAAAAATTAAGTAAAAAGTAAAAATATCAATTATTGTTCTGTTCAACAATTTTTTCTGCGGAAGCTGTATTGCCGCTGATGATCCATTTCCAGCCGCGTTCAGCGAGGGAACCTTCAGGATAATCAACAGTCTGCTGGTTGATCCAAATTTGGGCAGAAAAACGATTTTCCTGATTTTCCGACGGGATGTATGGGTAAGGATATGTTTCGGCCTGAAGATCTATAATGCGTAGAATAAAACTGTTTTCCAAGGGGTCCGCCCCCTCTTTTTCAGTTCGGGCCACATTTTCGTTGACTCCGTAATAATCAATCCATGTGGCTCCCCGATGCTGTTCCCATGTAAAACCACGCAGGCCGACCTGCAGAAAATTCTTGGCAAAAGGTGGCAGAGACTGCTCTTCAAGCAGAGACACGTCAGGCCAGTCGCCATCTGACTCATAGCTCCAAGTGATGTCGCCCACCGAGCCGAGCAAAGAACGATAGAGCTCAGGTGCTTGATTTTTTAATCGTATATCTCTTATCTGGTATGATTTGTTTTCCGTTTTACCATGCTTCGGAGCAACCTGCGCAAAACGAAGTCCGGCAAGCAAAACAATCAGGATGATAGCAACCATAAGACCGAGCAATTCCCGTCCGGCGGCCAAAGGTGGCACAATGACTTCTTTTATTGTAACTTTTGTTGTGACCGCCGTATTGGCCGGAGTAACAGTATTATTCGTCATGTTTATCCACCAAAAAATATGCTTTTATCAAAATATTCACTCTGTGTCAACGATAGTATTATTTTTCCAGAATACGTAACACCGTTGTTGAAAAAGATCAACATCTAACTTCCTTTGGATAGAAAAAACAGAGCAGGGAAGACGAGTAGAGGCGAGCCGCCTGAACCAACAGCCGCCATGATTGGAGCGAAGCCGTTTCCTCAACATTTTGAAACGGTTGGAACGCAAAAAAAGAGGCACTCGTCACAGATTTTATTTGCTCTTAAAAATCCGATGAGTGCCTTTCCTGAATCGTAGAATTGTAAATCAGTTTTCAGATTTTTCGTTTTTTGGACAGCGGATCCGTTCCACTTTGTCGGCAAAGACAAAATTATCATCATGCTCTGGGGTATGACAAATCTTGCAGAGCTTCTCATCTGGGTGCGGAACAGGAATAGCTTCCCGCTTACTGATGTGATTTGCCCCCGGTCCGTGACAGGTTTCGCAACCGACATTTTTTAGCTCGTTGGGCAACATCAGAAGCAGACGTTTTGCTTGAACCTTGGCCGCATCATAATAGGGCAGGGTGACGTGGCAAAGCAGGCATTCTTCGTTAAAGTGCTGGTTCTTTTTTTTCAGCGTGGGCCAAGCATCCGCATGTTGGGTTTTTTTCCAGAAAGCCGTCTGCTTCTGATGGCATTCTTGGCATTTTTGCCAACCGGATAAATCCTGCAAAGTGGCTGTCGGCTGGTTCTCCGAGGAAGCCACCTTTTTTTTATTCAGCAGATTAATCTCCTGAATAGTTGCGGAGATAATCTTCTGAACCTCAGGTTCCTGCGGCGACGAAGCTTCCAAAGCGATAAAGCGATTTGTAAAATCGCACATCTTTTCCGTTTTCGGCGGGTTATCCCTGCTTGTTTCTTTCGATGTTGTTCCTTCCCATGTCTTTGCCGCTGTCCAGTCAATCCGCATTGTGCCGAGATACTTTCCTCTGGTCCCGGTTTGAGCGATCAGGGTGTTCTCGATTTTGTAAGGATCCGGCGAAGATGCTCTATGGCCGGATGCTAGGATGAGATGAATTCCCGTAACCTTTTCAGCGATTTCTTTGTTGACTTGGTAAGGGTAATTGGAAAGCAGGATGGTCATATCCACTTTCTTTTCCAGCTTGGCCACGACCTCTGGCAAAACTTCCTGCCAGTGCAAGATGGTGTATCCTTTCTCTTTCGATTCTGCACCTTGTTCCGCTCGCTCATCCGTGAGTCCGAGAACAGCGACTTTCATGTCGTCAATTTCTGTAATGAGATACGGCGTGAAGATAGGTTTTTTTGTTTCAGGATCAACCAGATTCATGGATAACCAATTAATTTTATCCTTTTCCTCAATCTCCTTGAGCAGGTTAACCCCACAGGACAAATCATATGCGGAAACACCCATTGCCCGGCAGTCCATAGCCCGCATAGCCTTGGCCATACCCTCGGCCTTGGTCTTCAACTGCGGTTCTTTGTCCGCCGAGATTTTTTTTTGTTTAAAGAGCAGAGAACCGCTGTCAAGAAACAAATAGGGAAGTTTTTCCTGTTCAACGATTTTTTTTATTTGAAAAGCCTTTCTGGACAGCCCGCCCAGCTGTTTGGTTTTTCAGCCACAGGGTTCAATCTCACCCCGGACATCGTTTGCGTAAAAAAGTAAAAATTCCGTCGCCTGAGATGAAGTCGTCATAATCAGCAGTGACAGGGAAAAAATCGTAAAAATCATACATTTTTTGTTCAACATAACGTTTACCTTTGTATTTCAATGAAAGCGAAAACGACGGACGATTGCCGTCGGCTTATTTATATCTTACTTTTTTCTGTTCCTGCGCCCGTTGTAGAAGAATTTTTCGCCACTTGATCAGACGGTCACGAATAACAGCCTCAAAGCCACGTTCCGTCGGCTGGTGTTCTTGGGGACGAGCCCGTCTTCAGCAGCATGCGCATACTGATACTTTTCGCTATACCCTATATTCCGCATGAGTTTGGTTGGCGCATTACGCAGGTGCAGGGGAACCGGCAACGAGCCAGAATGCCTAATTTCCTTTTTAACCTTTTTTTCCGTTATGTACAAGGCATTGCTTTTCGGAGCCGTGGCAAGATAAACAACAGCCTGATACAGAGCCGATTCATAGGCTCCATTATGTATGGAAAACATTTTTACGTCAAGAGGTCAAGGTTGGTAAATTTGCATAATTTTGTCTTACGCGAGGGAGAGGACTGCCTCTCAAAAGAATAATTAATCACCGGTATTGCCTTGTCAGTAAGTGGATGGTAGAATGGAAATAAAATATTTTCAGTCGTCAAGTGGAATGATAAAATGTACTATATGATATATTATCAGCGCATATTACTTCCAAATATTACTTGTACTAAGAGTGTGTTATAATGGTGCCGGATATCCTGTTGATTACAGAGCAGCCTGAACTGTTTCAACAGGTAACTGACATATTGAGCGAGTACGATGTGGACTGGTGTTCAGCCCGTGAGGCTCTCAGTGTGTGTGTTCATCAGCCGGTCAGGGTGATTTTGGTGGCTGATGAGTTGGCCGAAGCCGGTGGCATTGAACTCTTTGACAATCTGCGGATCTCCCGTCCTAGCCTGCTCGGTTTTTTGATCGTTGCCAAGGACGCTTCCACTAAGCTTTGTCCGGCGGCCATGGAAAGCGGTTTTTCCGGTATGTTTTCGCGCCCGCTTGATCCTGAGCAGATGCAGAGCAGGGTTTCTAAGGCGATGGAGGCTGCGGCCCTGCGTGAGGAAAATGCTCGTCTCCGGGCTTTGCTGCCTTTGTATGGACTGGGGGAGAATTTTATGTCCTCCACCAATCAGCATGATGTTTTGGAAAGTCTGCTCAATGTTATCGGCGATCAGACCGCTGCGGACAGTCTGTCGGTAATGCTCTATGACGAAGAGGAAGGCGTGTTGCGCATAGCCGCCTCCCGTGGTATTCCCGAAAAAATGATCGACAAGATTAAAATAAAGCCTGGTGATAAAATTGCGGGTCGGGTTTTTCAAGAGCGTAAACCGGTTATCCTGAATCAAGAGACCCAGAATGATTCGCGTTTTGCTGATCTGCTCAAACGACCGGAGATTGTTTCTGCGGTCTCCTTCCCTATGATCGTCCGCGACAAAATCCTGGGAGTTCTCAATGTCAGCTATACAGACGGGGATATTCGCTTTGCTGATTCTGATATTGAGATACTAGGCATTTTCAGTACCCAGGCCGCCTTGGCTGTGGAAAATGTCCACGCCTTTGAATCCGTGGCGCAGGAAGCCAGATTGCAGGCCCTGTTGGAGCAATATGTCGCTCCAGAAGTGGCAGAAGTGTTGCTTGCCAGTCCTGCCGCTCTGACTACCGGTCTTGGCGAAATCAAGGAGGCGACGGTCCTTTTTGCAGATATCCGTAACTTCACCGGTATGGTTCAAGAAGTTCCATTGGCGGTGTTACGTGATTTTCTCAATGAGTTTTTTCAGCTCTTTACGGAGACTATTTTTGAATATCGCGGTACGGTTGATAAGTTTATGGGCGATGCGGTGCTGGCGGTTTTCGGTGCATTAATAGAACTGGATAATGCCTCGTTCACCGCGATAGAGACGGCTCTCGCCATTCGTGAACGTTTTGCCGTGCTGAAGAAGGAGTGGCGGCACCGGGATCCGTTTTTCGTCACCCTTGACCTGGGGTTTGGTATTACTCGTGGGGAAATGTTTATGGGCAATGTCGGCTCGGCCAGACGTTTGGATTATACGGTTATCGGCACGGAAGTCAATATCGCCCAGCGGCTGGCCTCAAAGGCAACTTCATCGAGCATATATATCACGGATAAGGTTCGTGATGAGCTGGTGCAAAAACAGGTTGATCAACAGGTCATATTAAAGGATGTGGGGAAGATGGTCTTGAAGGGCGTGCAATACTCGGTTCCGACATTCAGTGTTGTGGGGATAGAAAAGGACAGAAAGGAATAGAAAGGAATACACGAGGTGTTTCCTGCGGAAAAAAACCGCGGTTGGAGTTTCTGCAACGGAGGCTTATTTTGTTTTTTCTGATATCGTTTGATTCCCGCCAGCAACACTCTTTTTCTTTTCTCTCTTATCATATACTTTTTTTAATATACGATTTTTATATATCTTTTCATAAATTGGGGTTGTTCATATGAGATTGAAAAATAAAGAGCTGCTTTGCCATCGTTGTTTTATTGCCGGCGATTGGTTTGAGGCGGTGGACGGTAAAACCATTGATGTTTATAATCCGGCGAACAATGAGTTGATAGGCTCTGTTCCCTCTCTTGGTCGAGATGAGACGTTGAAGGCTGTGGCGGCGGCTGAGGCCGCATGGCCCGCATGGCGAAACAGAACCGCTCATGATCGTTCGCGACTTATTCGACGTTGGTATGAACTGATTATTGAAAATCAGGATGATCTGGCGGCGATTATGACCGCTGAGCAGGGAAAACCACTCGCTGAATCTCTTGGTGAAGTTTTATACGGAGCCAGCTTTGTCGAATGGTTCGCCGAAGAGGCGAAAAGGGTATACGGGGATACCATTCCCATGGGGCAGCCGGGTAAGCGCATCATTGTGATTAAACAGCCGGTAGGCGTTTGTGCGGCCATCACGCCTTGGAATTTCCCTTCCGCCATGCTCACTCGCAAAGCGGCCCCAGCACTCGCCGCTGGCTGTCCAATAGTAATTAAACCCGCCGCACAAACCCCATTTTCAGCCTTGGCTTTGGCTAAATTGGCTGAGGAAGCCGGAATACCAGCGGGTGTGTTGAATGTGCTGACCGGGGCCGCCGCTGAAATAGGCGGAGCATTAACGGAAAGCCCGGTTGTTCGCAAATTAAGCTTTACCGGCTCCACCGAAGTGGGAAAGATGTTGATGCGTCAGTGTGCCGACACTGTGAAGAAAATTTCTCTGGAATTGGGTGGACACGCCCCTTTCATTGTTTTTGACGATGCGGATATTGATGAGGCGGTGGCGAACGCTGTCGCTTCAAAGTATCGTAATTCAGGGCAGACTTGTGTCTGTGCCAACCGATTTATTGTTCAGGAGGGAATTTACGATACCTTTGCTGAAAAATTTATTCAGGCGGTTACGGAACAGCTCAAAGTGGGGAACGGTTTTGACGAGGGAGTAAATCAGGGGCCGCTTATTGACCTGAATGCTGTGCTCAAAGTGGAGCGGCAGATCAATGATGCCTTAGATAAGGGAGCGCGTTTAGGCTGTGGTGGTAAACGGGCAGGGGCGGCCGGTTTTTTCTTTGAACCCACGATCCTGCTTGATGTGACTACCGATATGAAAATCGCCTACGAAGAAACCTTTGGCCCGGTGGCACCGCTCTTCTCCTTTTCCACAGAAGAAGAGGCTGTCGCCATGGCCAACGACACGCCGTATGGCTTGGCTTCCTATTTTTTCAGTCGTGACACAGGCAGGTGTTGGCGGGTGTCCGAGGCCTTGGAATATGGGATGGTGGGAGTCAATACAGGCATCATGTCCACGGAATCAGCACCTTTTGGCGGTATAAAAGAGTCCGGCATAGGGCGTGAAGGATCAAAATATGGGATTGAGGAATATTTAGAGCTGAAATATCTTTGCCTCGGTGGAATTGATAAGTAGCTGATCCTTTATTCTTTTAATCTCTGATGAATTCTTCGTCAATATCATGGCTGTCCACATAGGCATAAGCGCTGTGTTTGTGAATGGATTCAAAGCTTTCCACACTAACTGAGAACCAACCGATGTCTGGATGAACAAAAGCCTTTTGGGCCACCATCCGGACCACATCCTCCACAAACATGGGATTGGCGTAGGCCTCCTCTGTAACAAATTTTTCATCCGGTCGTTTGAGCAGGGCATACAATTCACAGGAGCCGCAGCCTTCGACCATGTGGATCAGTTCTTCGAGCCAGATGAAGCTCAGGGGGCGCACAGTCAGGGTGACCTCAGCCCGTTGATTATGAGCACCTTCTTTGCTGATTTCTTTGGAGCAGGGGCACAGGGTGGTGAGCGGCACGACGACCTTTAAAAGTAATTCATCATCGCTGTCTGTGTCGCCAGTATTGCCGGTGATGCCGGTAAAGGAACATTCATATTCCATCAGACTGGCGGTTCCGGTCACAGGGGCCTGCTTGGCGATAAAATAGGGGAACAGCATTTCCATTTCCGCCTGTTCCGCTTGGAGATCGTTTCGTACCTCGGCCAGCAATTTCGGAAATATTTCCGTATCCATATCATCTTGGTATTTGGCCAGAATACCCGTAAATATTCCAAGGCAGGATTCTTTAAAACGATGCGGCATAGCTGCCTGTAGATTGATTTCAGCCACAGTCCGCTGCATGGAGCCGTTTTGTTCCCGTATTGAGACAGGGAAGGTGAAATGTTTTATTCCGACGGAGTTTAATTTCATGGAATTATTTTGTTTTTAGCGGTATTTTTTATGTTTATTCTATCCTTGACGCAACGATTGGGCATTCCTACCATATTTTTTCGTCAAGGATAATGCAATACTTAAATGCGGCTGAAAAAATGAAATTGCGCTTGCGCTTGCGCTTTTTTATAAATTTTATTATCGGAGTAATGATATGAAAGAAAAAAATGAAAAAGACCTTGATGTCCGTATAGACAAATGGTTATGGGCGGCCCGTTTTTTTAAAACTCGTTCTTTGGCTTCCAAGGCGGTCAGCGGTGGACATGTCCATCTTAACGGAAAACGGATAAAGCCGTCCCGGTCTGTACGGGTAGGAGAACAGTTGCGGGTAAAACGTGGTACGGAGCAATATACCGTAAATATTCTGGCTCTGAGCAATCGTCGCGGCCCGGCGAAGGTAGCGGTGACCCTCTATGAAGAGACCGAGGAGTCGCAGACCTTACGGGCGGAGGAGCGTGAGCAACGACGCTTGGTACGGGCTCCGGCTTCTCGCCCGGAAGGTAGACCAAATAAACGTGATCGCAGGAAGATAAGAGAGTTTTTACGTAAAGAATAGCTCTTCTTCTGATGTATTTATTTACTGCGTAATTATAGCTTGTTGTTTATAATTGAAGACATATAAAATAGAGAGAGGAAAGAAAGAATGAACAAAGTGGAGCGAGCATTAATAAGCCTGACGGATAAATCCGGTATAGAAGATTTTGCCAAGGCGTTAACAGATATGGGTGTTGAAATTCTATCCACAGGCGGAACCGCCAAGAAAATGCGGGTGAACGGAATTGCGGCGACCGATGTCTCTGAGTTTACAGGTTTTCCTGAAATGCTTGACGGTCGGGTTAAGACCTTGCATCCTTTGGTGCATGGCGGTATTCTCAACCAGCGGGAAAATGACGATCATCAGCGGCAGTGCGTTGAACACGGCATCAAACCCATTGACATTGTGGCGGTAAACCTGTATGCCTTTGAAAAGACTGTGGCTGATCCAAATTGCAGTCTTGCTGATGCCATTGAAAATATTGATATCGGCGGGCCGACTTTGCTCAGGGCCTCAGCCAAAAATTTTCGTGACGTGACCGTGATTGTTGATCCCACCGACTATGCTTTGGTACTTGATGAGATCAGGGCGACCGGCAATACCACCCTGAAGACTAGGTTTAAACTGGCGGTCAAGGTCTTTCAGCTCACCTCAGCCTACGACACCGCGATTGCGGACTGGTTGGTTCAGGTCGATGTTGACAGCAACCCCTATTTTGACGGAGAATAGAAGCGGGGGGAATATAAGGGAGGGCGGATGAAAACTCGCTTTCCCTTCTTTCACTGTGCGGTAAAGGAGAAGGTATGCAAAAAATGGCGGTACTACTTTCGGGTTCCGGCAGAACCTTGGATAATTTCCACGAGCGTATTCAGGCCGGAACCCTGAATGCCGAGGTTCAGGTGGTCATTTCCAATGTCGGCGATGCTTTGGGGCTGGAAAAAGCAAAAAAATACGGTTATCCGGCATTTCACGCAATGGGAAACAGGGCAATCAACGAGTTGCTGGCAGGATATGATATTGATCTGGTCGCGCTTGCCGGTTATCTCAAGCTCTATGCCCCACCGGATGCGCTACAACGACGTGTCCTCAATATCCATCCATCCCTGATTCCATCGTTCTGCGGCCCAGGATTTTACGGCCACCATGTTCACGAAGCGATCAAGGCTAGGGGATGTGCGATCAGCGGCTGTACAGTCCATTTTGCCAACGAAGTGTATGATGAAGGCCCTATTGTCGTGCAAAAGTGTGTCCGTTTAGATGATGCGGATACACCTGATGACATTGCGGATAAAGTTTTTGTCAAAGAGTGCGAGGCCTTCCCTGAAGCCATTAATTTGGTGGACGAAAAAGGTATTGATTATTTCTGGAACAGAGGTTGAATATGTCCGCCCGGGTTATTATGAACAGTGAGGCCATTGAGCGCAGTATAGAACGATTGAGCATGGAAATATTGGAACGAAATCAGGGCATTGATGATATATCCATTATCGGCATTCACACAGGAGGCGTGTTCATGGCAACCCGCCTTCATGGAAAGATTACCGCTCACGAACATAAAGAGCTGCCGCAGGCCAGTCTGGACATCACCTTATACCGGGATGACTGGAGCCTTATTTCCCAGAATCCTATTGTCCGCAAGACTGACATCGACTTTACCGTGGAGGACAAAACCGTGGTCTTGGTGGATGATGTTATTTTTACTGGTCGTACTATTCGGGCCGCTATGGATGCGATTATGGATTATGGTCGCCCCCGTTCCATCCAGCTGGCTGTTCTGGTTGACCGGGGCGGGCGTGAGTTGCCGATCCAACCGGATTACACAGGAATGTGTATATGTGCTGATGCGTCGGAGAGGGTTGACGTGTTGTTGCCTGAAGAGCAGGGCGGAGATAAAGTCGTGATTGATCAAAGATGATGAAATCATCAAACAGTGGATTGCCTCCCGTAAATACATTTTTTCGATCCTCTTCTGATCGTTACTTGAGAACGTTTTAGCTGAAAGACGGGGGTGCGTAAAATGTTGCATTGTGCAGATTTAGAGAAAATTTGTCAACGGATTCGAGAAAAATCCAGCAATTATGACCGTTACAACTTCAGCGCCGACTTAAATGATTTTTTAAAGGCTTTTTTTGATCTGGCTCAGGAGTATGATTCTATTGATGATTTTTATCGAATCTGTGTGGCTGTTCCTCTGGAGATGAGCGGTGTCTCCAGTGCCTTGTATCTTTATGATGAAAAAGAAAAGGAGCTGTATTTAGTTTGCGACAGTGACCGGGGAGTATATCGAGAAAAAGAGCTGGCACCAGAAAATATTTTTTTGAAAATAGAACCGTATCATACCTCTGACTGCTATTTGGCACCTATTTACAGTAAGGCTCCTGTGAAAGTTCCTGCCTCCGCTTCGGAGGCAACAAAAGAGAAAAGTTCCTGCCGACACCTTGAATCCGGTAACCGGTACGGTGCGAATCATATTTTAGGGATGTTCAGTGTTTCCCCTTTCAGGGCGTTGTCGGAGGATGATTGTTTTTTCTTTAACAAATATACAAACCGGATCGGCTATAACCTGCATAACCGGCTCATGGCGTTGCAAAATATTGATCACCTCAAGTTTATAAACACCTTGGTGATGGATATTGAGCATAATGTGATTGTACCGAATATGTATTTTCGACACCTTTTCAATAAGTTGCGCAGGAAAATTACAGAACTTGATAATTTGCGTGATGAAATTCGAAAAACTACAGGATCTGCTGATGATCCCACAGACTGTAGAGCCTGCTTAGGGCACTGCGACAGGCTGAGTGACGATTTCCTTTTCTATCATTCTGAAATGGTTAAACATCATTCCAATATCAGCCTTTTTTTAGAAAGCCTTTTTCGACGGGAGCATTTTGAAAGCGGTCACTTGGTGCTTCACCCAAAACGCTGTTTTGTGGAAAAAGAGATCATCCTGCCCCAGTTAGAAAATTATGCCAGCCGTCTTCGTTCAGCCAATATTACAGTGGATCGCCCAAACAACATGCTGGATGAGGAATTTCAGCTCGTTGTTGATATCGGCCTGCTCTCTCAAGTGTATGCCAACCTTTTTTCTAATGCGACTAAGTATACCGGTGAAACCATCACCGCCGCCGAAAAAAAACGTAAAGCGATAGCCTATGGTCGTGAAGTTATAAATAATTTTCCGGAATGCGGTGAACAGGGGGTTAAGTTTAATGTATTCAGCACCGGTCCTCATCTTGAAAAGGAGGAGGTGTTGAGTCTCTTTCAGGAAGGTGTTCGCGGGAAAAACAGCAAGGGAATTCACGGCACCGGGCACGGACTCTCCTTTATTCAGCATGTTGTCGAGCTTCACGGCGGAATCGTGGGCCATGAAAAAACCACAGAGGGAAATAATTTTTATTTTATTCTGCCGGTTTCTTTTGCGGAATAATATATTTGGAATTAAGAACAGGAACAGCGACTTTGCATCAACCTCTTATTTTGCATACTGACTGGTCACGCTCTTGGGGCGGGCAGGAAATACGGACACTCACAGAATTACGTGAGATGAAAAAACTGGGTTTCCGTGTCGGCATGGTCGTCCGGGAGGGGGCTGAACTTGCCCGGCGTGGCGAAGCTGAAGGAATCCCTGTTTATTTTATTGATTTTACATCTAAGTTCAATATTTTCGCCTGGCTGGATCTATATAAACTGATCAAGCGGCTTCAACCTGCGGTCATCAACACGCACTCATCCGAGGATTCGTGGATGGCTGGCTGTCTGGCTAGAATCTGCCGAGTGCCTTTGGTTGTTAAAACTAGGCACGTTCTGGCACCGATTTCTTCTTCTTTTAGCTATAACGCCTTTTTTCATGTCATTTTCGCATGCAGCGAGGCCATTGGAGAACAATTGGTCGAACAAAAGGTGCGGCGGAAAAAAATAGTTATTCAATCCACGGGCATTGATGAGCAACACTTTCAGTTTTCCGCCCGTGATCGCGAGGAAATCCGAAAGTGGTATAATATCGCTGACCAGGATATTTTGGTGGGCAATATTTCCTTTCTGCGTGCTTACAAAGGACATGAGTTCATTGCCCGCACAGCGGCAACTCTGCCGGAAAAATTTAAATTTATGATTGTCGGCGGCGGCGACGGTCAGTCGATTTTAGAAAAGGACATTGCGGAAGCAGGCGTTAAAGAACGTTTTATCCTCACCGGCCACCGGGAGGACCCGGAGCGTTTTTTCTCCGCTCTTGATATTATTTTTTTCTCGTCCTATGAGACAGAGGGCATATCCCAATCTTTTATCCAAGGCCTGCTCTACGGCACTCCCCTTTTGGTTTGCCGGACTCCTTCTATACTGGAACCCTTGGAATTTGTGCGAACGCTCCGCACCATTGATTATGGCGATCTTGCGGCTGCGACATCAGGGTTGCTTGAGCTGGCTGCGCACCTCAACCGTGATGAGGAAACGATTCAGCAACAGCGACGGGATATTGCCGGAAAGTACGGTTTAACGACAATGATGGAAAATATTGTTCGGGTTTATGCGAGTTATGGTGTTCAGATTGG
>CBDTVG010000007.1:0-17722 GCA_965363745.1 uncultured Candidatus Electrothrix sp.
ATCCTGCGTGGTGCTGTTCAGGCCGGAAACGACCTCGGCAAAGAGGCTGAAGGCTACATGAAACGTGGTGATTTGGTTCCTGATTCCCTGATCATGGGCATTATGGGAGATCGTCTTCAGGAGCCTGACTGCGCCAACGGTTTTCTTCTGGACGGCTTTCCCCGCACTATTCCCCAAGCCGAGGCCTTGACAGAGCTGCTCACCAAATTGGACATCACCTTGGATAAGGCCGTGAACATTGCTGTGCCCAAGGATATCATTCTGGATCGTCTCTGTACCCGCCGCACCTGCGAAAATCCTGATTGCCAAGCCATCTACAACATAAAATCCAATCCGCCCAAGCAGGAAGGTATCTGCGACAAATGCGGGGCCAAGGCTGTTCAGCGTGAAGATGAGACCGAGGAGGCTATCAGCCACCGCTTGGCCACCTATAACGAGAAAACCGCTCCCCTGATCGGTTTCTACGAGGAAAAAGGTCTGGTGCTTACGGTTGAAGCGGTGAGCAGTGATGCAGTGATCGCAGCGGTGAAAAAAGAGCTGAGCCTGTAAACAGCTGCAAGGACACATCGCTGAATACCTGTCAGCAGTCACAAAAAAGTCAGGGCAAAGTTTTCTTCTTCGCGCCCTGGCTTTCCTATTTCTTCTTTTATCTTTCACCTGACCTTAGCCCTACTTATTAGCCATGAATGCTGCTGCTACCCAGACTGATTTGCCGGAACTGAACCTACTCCACCGGGGTAAGGTTCGCGATATGTACGAAATTCCCGATCATGAAGACAAACTGCTCATGATCGCCACGGACAGAATCTCCGCCTATGATGTGGTTATGGATGATCCCATAATCGGCAAGGGCCGAGTTTTAACCGAAATCTCCCTGTTCTGGTTTGATCTGCTGGCCGATATTGTGCCCAATCATTTAATATCCGCTGAGGTGGATCAATACCCGGAAGTCTGCCATCAGTACCGAGATCAGCTTGAAGGGCGATCCATGCTGGTACGCCGAACCAAGGTGGTGCCCATAGAGTGCATTGTCCGGGGTTATATCTCTGGTTCTTTCTGGTCAGCCTATAAAAAAGACACCACGGTCTGCGGATTTGCACTGCCTGAAGGAATGCGTGAGTCGGACAAGTTTCCTCAGATCCTTTTTACCCCTTCCACCAAGGCGGAGCAGGGTCTGCACGACGAGAACATTTCGATAGCCCAGATGGAAGAAATTATCGGCAAGGATCTCGCCGCCCAGCTGGCCGACATCAGCATCCGTCTTTATGAAAAGGCTTCGGAATACGCCCGCACTAAAGGGATTATTATTGCCGACACCAAGTTCGAGCTCGGTATGGTCGATAATGAACTGATCCTGATTGATGAGGTTCTGACCCCGGATTCTTCCCGCTTCTGGCCGGTGGACGAATACGAACCGGGCAAAGGGCAACCCAGTTTTGACAAGCAATACCTGCGGGACTATCTGTCTTCTCTGGATTGGAACAAACAGCCTCCGGCACCGAAACTTCCTGCGGAGATTGTGGAAAAAACCGCAGCCCGCTACGAAGAGGCGCAGCAGCGGCTGACGGCCTGAGAAAAGTTAAAGTTGAAGATGTAAACAACCACCAGTTCTGTTACCTAAGAGCCGGTGGTTGTTTTATTTCAGGGCATTGCTGTCTGTTTTTTGCTATACTTAGCTTTGTTAAAGCTTCCCTTGTTGTTATTTGACCGCATCTTGCGGAGTTCAATCAAACAAAATATGAAGAGGTCTGGACAATGAATGAAAAAACAGCGGATTTTTTACGTATAATCCTGTCGTTGATAATTCCTCCGGTCGGGGTGTTTTTGCAGGTGGGGTTTGGTATGCATTTTTGGCTTAATATTATATTGACCCTGTTCGGATATCTTCCCGGTTTGCTTCATGCTATTTTTATTATTTTGAAAAAATAAGACAATCAGGAAGGAAGCATGCGGAAAACAGAAGGTGTGCTCATTGCACCTGCATAAAATTCCAATCAGCCTGCTGAATGGTGAAACAATTACGTTGTCGCCGGGAAAATACAATCAGCTTCACGCTGACATTGTTCATGAATTTTGTTCTCGTTTTGTCGGTGCCGGAGGTAGGTTGCTTTATATAGGCGATACCGCCAGCAGTCGGAAAGAAGGCGGTAAGCTGATGTTTTTGGAAGCGGACTCTCTGGATGCTTTGGGTGTTTCACCAATGTCACATGACAAACTGCCTGATGTTGTCGTGTATGATGAAGAGCGGAATTGGCTGTTTTTGATTGAAGCTGTTACAAGCCACGGTCCCGTGTCAGCAAAGCGTTGGCTTGAACTTGAAGAAGCCTTCAAAAACTGCAAAGTTGGTCTCGTATACGTTACCGCATTTTCAAGTCGTGCTGAGTTTAGAAAACATGCAGCGGACATTGCTTGGGAAACTGAAGTTTGGATTGCTGACAATCCCGATCATTTAATTCATTTCAATGGCGACCGTTTCTTAGGGCCTCATGACAAGAGAGGCTAACCGGGCTACATGCCAATAAACAGTATTTATTAATTTTATTAAGCCTATATATAACTTAAAATATTCTGGTTCACCTTCCAATGCATAAATTCACCTTAGTCTTTTTTTGTCTTTTATCGCTCTGTTTTGTCGGGTGCGAGAACACTGATATGCGGCTTGCAACAGAAGCCGGTGTCGATGCGGTCAAGTCCATTACTCTTTCTGACAAGGTGGTGCAGAAGATGGCTGTTAGGTCATCGGCATATGCTGACGGGAAGAAGAATATTGCACCGCCGAAGAGCAAATACGCAAGGCGGCTCAGGCGACTTGTCGGGGATCATCAAGAGGAAGGCGGATTAAATTTTAACTATAAGGTTTACCTCGCTCAGGAAGTCAACGCCTTTGCCATGGCGGACGGGACGATTCGGATATATAGCGGTCTCATGGACATGCTGACGGACGGCGAACTGCGTTTTGTTATCGGCCATGAAATGGGGCATGTTGCTCTGAAGCATATTCATAAAAAATTACAGATGGCGTACGCCTCCAGTGCGGTACGCAAAGCAATCGCCGCGACAGACAGCACCGCCGGAGAGATCGCCCGGTCTCAGATTGGCGGCTTTGCCCAAAAGTTGATGGGGGCGCAATTTTCTCAGCTTGAGGAAAAAGAAGCCGATGATTACGGCCTCTCCTTTATGAAGAGCAAGGACTATGATCCCGATGCCGCTGTTTCGGCCTTGAAGAAACTTGCCACGCTCGGTAATGGTCATTCTTTTCTGTCAAGTCATCCGGCTCCGGGTAAGAGGGCGAAGAGGCTTCAGGCGCAGCTTGAAGGAAAAGCGTCCAGCATAGAGGAGAGCAAGCAGGGGCTGTGGAATCAGGCCAAGGGGATTTTCGTCGTTGTTTTGAATATGCTGCTGGGTATTGTCCGGTGGCTTGTTAGCGTTTTGTAATGCGTCGAAATAGGGGCTGGCGGTAGGATGGTGTTACGCCAACGGGTTTATATACGGAACAATGCATGGTGAACGTATTCAGGGATGACTTCTCAGCGGTTGCTGGTGTAGCTGTAGTAGCTATAATTTGTCCTGACCAGGCATTTTTGATGCGGGCTGAGGCGCTGGCGACAAAGCTTGGTCTGCCTCTTTTTTCGCCTGTCTCGCCACCGCACCGAGCAACAGAGCAGGAGGCGCAGGAACAGTATCAGTTGCTCCTCAGGATCAGTGCGAAAGGGTTGGAGCTAGTTAAGCCCAATGACCCCGATTTGAGTGGAGCGGTTCGAGTGGATTTCACTTCAGGTCGCTCCGCTTATCGCAGGAAACAGCAGAAAAAAGAGTTGTTGTTGCGGGCCGTCGGCTGTAAAGGCAAGGCAACGCCGACAATCATAGATGGAACCGGCGGACTGGGCCGGGACAGCTTCATTCTCGCCGCCGCCGGATGCCAAGTGCGGATATTTGAACGGCAACCGATTGTCGCCACCCTGCTTGCTGACGGGCTTGAACGGGCAGTGTTGCACCCGGAAACTGCTGAGATTGCCCGGCGTATCCAATTGACCGCCGCTGATGTCGTTACAGCCTTGGAAAAAATTCGGGCGCATGGGCAACATATTGATGTTGTTTATCTTGATCCCATGTTTCCCGAACGACGTAAATCCGCTTTGGTTAAAAAGGAGTTGCGCATGCTTCAGTTGCTGGCCGGGATTGGTTCCTCTCCTGAACAACTGT
Organism: uncultured Candidatus Electrothrix sp.; assembly: GCA_965363745.1. GTDB lineage: Bacteria > Desulfobacterota > Desulfobulbia > Desulfobulbales > Desulfobulbaceae > Electrothrix. Next base: position 4,204 of record CBDTVG010000007.1, read on the forward strand.
TGGTCGCCGCCATAAGGACAGCAGGCAGGCGGGTGGTAGTCAAGCGTCCAATAAAAGCACCCTTTTTTGCTGATTGTACACCCTCTCATTCACTGAAGGGCAAGACTGTTCGTTTTGATGTGTACATGTCACATCAACAGAGCGAGAGAGAAGGAGAGCACACCCGTTCATACTGTTGCCCTGGCAGTTGACGGATTAACCCTTTTAACTCAAGGTTGAGCAATACGCCATGCAGGGTGCTGAGGGGCAGGCCGCTTTTCTCCGTCAGTTGCTCAATATCCACCGGTTTGTATTCTATAGAAGAAAATAATTTCTTTTCCGGTTCAGGAAGCTCTTCAACGAATTTATCAAGTGCTTTTTGAGTTGTTTCTTGAGATCCTTCAGGGGGCTTTTTTTCAACCGGATTGGGGATGGAGATGAGCTTGTTTTCTCTAGGGATACCGGCAGCTATATTGGCAGAGAGAGGAGGTAATTCCACCAGGATGTCATCAACAGAGCGAACCAAGGCCGCACCCTGACGCAACAGGTTATGGGGGCCTTCACTTTTTGGGGAATCAATTCCGCCCGGAACAGCGAAAACCTCCCGGTTTTGCTCCAGAGCGAGCCGAGAGGTAATCAAGGCACCGGATCTGATCGCAGCCTCAACAATGACGACTCCGAGGGAAAGCCCGCTGACGATACGATTGCGAGCCGGGAAACGAAATCCCTCAGGCCGGGTTCCTAATGGATACTCACTGACCAGTAGGCCCTGTTCTTTTATTTGTTTATGCAGACGGCTGTGCTGACTCGGATAAACTACATCTAAGCCGCAACCGAGCACGGCGATGGTTTTACCGCCGACACTGAGCGCACCCGCATGGGCCTGTCCGTCAATCCCCTTGGCAAGCCCGCTGACCACGACATATCCGGCTTTGACAAGCTGGCGGGCAAGCATTGAACTGGTTCTTTTACCGTAATCAGTTGCGGTGCGGGAACCGACAAGAGCTACTGCGGGATGGCGAAGACAGTCAAGGTCTCCCTGGCAATAAATGAGTACCGGGAAATCATAGATATTACGGAGGAGGGACGGGTAGAGGGGATCATCACAGCGGAGCAGATAAATATTGTCCTTGCGAACACGGACATATTCCTGTTCAGCCCAAGAGCGGGCCTGAGCAAGCCGGGATGGATTTAAAAAAATGCTTGTTAATCGCTGACCGACACCGGGCACTTTGGCGACAGCCCCGCCCGATGCCAGCACTTTGCCCGGACTGCCGAAGGTGGCGAGCAGACGATGCGTAAGGACACAGCCGAGACCGGGGAGAGAAATAAGAGCTAACCACTCCCTGAGATCGTTCGATTTTTGCATCCTTCAACGATTATTTACAATTTTCTGAGAGCGGAACGGCTAATCAAACATGAACGGTTCCAAGTATCTGCTTCTTGTGGGATGGCGCAATTTTTTGATGGCCTGAGCCTCAATCTGTCTGATCCTTTCCCTTGTCACATCAAAACATTGCCCTACTTCTTCCAAGGTATGATCACAGCCAACCTCAATGCCGTAACGCATCCGCAACACCTGCTCCTCGCGTTCAGTTAACTCTCCCATAACTTTGGACAGACAACGTTTCAGGCTTTCAATAATTGAAAATTCCTGAGGATCAGGATTAACATTATCAACGATAAAATCACTGAGCATGGTGTCGTCCTCATCGCCTACAGGAGCGTCGAGTGAGATTGCGTCTCTGGCGGTTTTCAAGGCTGTATGCACATATGCGACATCCGTATTCATTTGCTCGGCCATTTCTTCTAAACTAGGCTCTCGGCTTTCTATCCGTTGGAAATCACGGGTAAATCGAAGCATCCTGTTGATTGCCTCGATCATGTGAACCGGCAACCGGATGGTTCTGCCCTGATCAGCTATTCCCCGATTAATAGACTGGCGAATCCACCAAGTGGCATAGGTGGAAAATTTATACCCTCGATTATGATCATATTTTTCAACCGCTTTCATGAGCCCGATATTGCCTTCTTGAATAAGATCAGGCAACAGCATTCCGCGGTTGAGAAATTTTTTGGAAATAGAGATCACTAAACGTAAATTCGCCCGAACTAATGTTTGTTTGGCCTGTCTGACAGTTTCCTCACCAATTTTCATTTTTTGAAACAGTTCGTTAAACGTCAGAGCATCAACTCCTATGGTTTCAGCGAGATCAAAATTAATACGCTGTTCAGTCTCATCAACAGAGAGTGTTTGTTCTTCGTCACCTTCTTCCTGGGCTCTCTTGGCCGCCAAAAGAGAGTCTCTGCCCGCTCTGATACTGACCTTGCGAAATTTTTCATTAATTTTTTTGACGGCTTTCGCTGTGGCCAGCAATTTTTTGGAATTGAGGCGATACGTTTTGAACAGAGAAGCGATTTCCAAGCCAGCGGCTTGTATCTCCTCGCTCAATCGTTTTCCCTCTTTTTCGTCGATATTTTCTCTCAATTCCTTGTACAGAGCGGTCCGCCGCTGATCAAGCACATTCGCCCTGTTAATGCGGCTTAAAAATGATTCTTTGATAACAGATAGCTCATTTTCATCGTTGTCCGACACCCCGTTTAGCACAGAGCCGATACGCATATTGCCCCGCTCAAGTCCTTTTTTCAGACTGTTCAGGGCTTGAATTCCCAAGGTCAAGCGAAGAACGACATTCTGTATCTTGGATTCTCCCTCTTCCAATTTCTGCGCAAGTTTGATCTCCTCTTCGTAACTGAGCAGGTCAAGACTTCCCATTTCACGCAGGTAAATATTCATTGGATCGGTGCTGAATCCATCCCGATTCGATCCGGCTACATCTTGCCCGTCGCCCTTACGTCGTTTTCCGGTTATCTCTAAGCCGCTTTCTTCGTTTTTATAACTTTTTACAATTGTTCCTGTCTGGTTCTTCACGCAGATACCTCCTCCGTATCATCAAAAAACCGCAACCCGTCATGCAGAATTCATTGCCTGTATATTGAATCTGCTTTTGCCGCAAATTTCTTTTTATCTCCGGCTTGAGAGGGTCAACGATATATTTATCGTTAACCGGCATTCAATTCTTTCTGACATAAATGCCGTATATTTCAAACCGAATTCCTTAAAAAACTCAACGTTACAAACTGATACCAAAAAATGAACAGTGACGATGTGGTACATATGTGCAACCGATAAAATCGACCCTCACCTTCATCACTAACGTACAATTTATTACACTTCTTGTACAGTTTTTTTTACAGTTTTTTGAAAAAAATTTAAGGCGGTTCAGCTCTTTTTAGGCAATTAAGCACTAAAGATTTTGATTGTATTTGTATTTTTAATAATTTGTCATATGTCCTCATGTTGAGAAACTGGCGGACTAAATTTTTTCTTGAAGAAAAAAAATGATATTTGAAGATTATTATGTACCATATCCTGAACAATTTTCGAGAAAGATTCTCAATCAATATTTGTTTTCATTCTGATGTCAGATATTTTTTTAGTCAGTTCGTCGATAAGTTTATCATCTCCGGCCTGCTGGGCTTGATTTATCTGTTCCTGCAGCCCCTCCCCGTCCTTTTTTTTTTAACTTCCTTCAGCCAAACTTCCTTCAGCCAGATAAGCAATTCATCACAAAGGTCACGTTCTTGTTTTTCCTTGGTATTAGCGGTGATTACAGTTCCTTTAATCAGCAAATCAGCAATATATTTTCTTTCTAAAGGGGTGGATAAAACCGAGAGCAGTTGTTCCGGCTCCGGCATATCAGGCTTGGTAACGGCGAGCTGCTCCATGGAATCAATAATCGCTAGGAAGGACGGATCTCTAACCGATTCTCTGAGTCCGCCAGCTAATAATTCAGCTAGGAATTCAGGATACAGCACGAGGAAATCAAGCATTTCTCGTTGTTTTTTGGGGAGATGGAGAAAAGAGGGGATGGCTTCCGTCTTCGATGATGCGTCGAACATCATATCCGGCATCATGTCAGCGGTATCAGGAGGATCAGGCGGCATACCGGGATGCATCATATCCCAGCCTGTTTCTTGGATAACGCCCTGTTCCTTGTGCCGTGCAGGGATATGTTTTGCCCTGTTTGGTTCAACTTTTCCAATCAAAAAACGGGCGGGAGCAATGCCGAGCTGTTCAGCAAAATGAGCAGCCATCAACTCCCGTTGGGAGGGATCCGCAGCCTCACGCACTAAATCCGTCAGTTCGGCAATAATTCGATTTTTACCGGACAGGGTGAGGCTGTGTTCTTTAACCAAGGCTGAAAAAACAAATTCCGCCAAAGGAGCGGCGGTGTCAATCAGCTCCTGAATGCCCTCGGCACCTTTTTCCCGCACTAAAGAATCAGGATCATGGCCTTGAGGCAACAGGGCGACCCGGCCCTCCACCTGTTCGCTCAAAAAAAAGGGGATAGAACGACGGGCCGCCTTGAGTCCGGCTGAATCACCGTCAAAGAGCAATACCACCTCATCGCAGTAACTGCGCAAAGATTTGATATGCTCACGAGTTAAGGCTGTTCCCAAGGGAGCTACCACGTTGTCGATCCCGTGGACGGCAAGCAGCAACAGGTCAAAATTGCCTTCCACCACAATGGCTCGACGACTTTTGCGGATCGCCTGCCGATGTTGATACAGACCGAAAAGGAGCCGACTCTTGGAGAAAATCATGCTTTCGGGAGAATTCATGTACTTAGGCTTCCCATCAGCAAGGATACGCCCGCCGAACGCAACTTCGCGACCGCTCATATTATATATGGGAAAGAGAACTCTGTCCCGAAAGCGGTCGTAATGTTCACCTCGCTTATTTTGCACAGCAAGCCCGGCCTGCTCCACGGCTTCGGCTGAAATTTTTTTCCTTTGAAGGCGGGAGGTCATAAATTTCCAACCTTCCTTTTCCGGGGCCGGAGCGTAGCCTAACTGATATTTTTCCAACACCTCCGGCGGCACTCCCCGATCCCGCAAATATTTTCGGGCGGCTCCGGCTTTATCCGAACTGATTAAAAAAGTATGATAGATGCTGGCGGCTTCTCGATTGACCAGATAAAGTTCCTCACGTCGGCGCATCCGTTCTCGATCCGCATCACTCATGTTGCGTTCAGGCAGATCAATCTGATAACGTTGGGCCAGATCCTTCAGAGCTTCAGGGAAGGTCAGATGGTGATATTTCATCATAAAGGAGAAAACATCACCGGACTCTTGACAGCCGAAACAATGAAAGAACTGCTCCTGCGGATTCACCGAGAAAGAAGGTGTTTTTTCGCCGTGAAAAGGGCAAAGTCCGCTGAACCTGTTGCCCGCTTTGTTCAGCTTGACGCATTCGCCGATCACCTGAACGATATCAGCCGCTTCACGAACCCTGTCCTTGACCTCAGACCAAGCGTCATTGATTGCCATATTGTTCTTTTCCGCCCTTTTGGTTTGCGGTATTCTGTTTACAGAGGATTGCTGACAAAGATTGGCGGCAACCTTGAGATAATAGAAACATTAATCACGAATCAGGTTGTTGTCATGCGCAATTAATGCTTAAAAAATAGATGTGATCCGACTGAGGCGGGAGGCAGCGGAAAATACATTGCGGGGGATGGATATAACTATTAAGTTTCAAACGGTTAAATAGCTTTCCAATTCATGCCACAGCTCAGAATAGGCCAGACCCGCCCTGGAGTTAGGGCGATAAGCAGGCACCGGTTGACGGTACAGTCCCATTCTTTCAACATCAGTCACATAGGGTATGACATTACTCAATACCTGTTTTCTTCCTTTGAAGTGGCACATTATATCTCTATGGATTCTTTTCCTTTTTTCAACCATCGAAAAGACCACAAACAGCTTGTTTCGATCAATGCCGCTTTCCTTAAAGAAGTCCAGCAGTTTAGAGAAAGAGAGCCTAGACAGGGTGGTGGGGATAAAGGGAATCAAGATAATATCAGCAACATAAAAAATATTTTCCGACAGCAGGGTGATATTGGGCGGGCAGTCTAAAAACAGATGTTTGTATGCACCGGTCAATGGCTCAAGAACCCTGTGCAGCCGTTTTTTTGATTTTTTCATATCATTGAGGGTGATATCAAAATTACGAAAGGAAAAATCCGCTGGCAGGATGTCCAAATTTTCATAATCGGTACCCCTGATGCTTCGTTCCAGCCCGCCGCCTCCCTTCAGGAAGAGGTCAGCTGTAAATTTTTTTTTCGCTTTGACCCGAAAATAATAACTTGCTGATCCTTGGGGATCAAGATCGCATAACAGGGTGTTGTTGCCGGTCGCCGCCGACATATAGGAGAGGTTGACCGAGGTGGCGGTTTTGCCGACACCGCCTTTGATATTATAAACAGCGATAATTGCCATGATAACTCCTTTAGATGAGGGGTAAGGGGCTGAAAATAAAAGTTATTTCACTGCCTGCTCTTCGGCTTAAAAAGGCACCGGTACAGTTCCGTATTTTCTTTGCTGGAAAATTTGCTAAAAGCGGCTTCAAATTCAGTGCGCACCTGCTGTTGCTCACGATAGAGATTGGTCAGCAGGCCGCCGATGGCCGCTCTCGTTTTTTTTGCTTTCTTTGAATCCAAGTGCAAAACGGCGAGATAGCTGTTGAGCATTTCCTGTTGGACAGAAAGGTCATTGAACAATCCAAGATTGTTCTGCAAAAGTTTGAGTTGCTTGATCAATTGTTTCATTTCCTTTTTTGAATACAGGGAACTGAAAAATTCCAAGCAGTAACGCAACTTCTTACCCTGAATGCGCAACCTATGCAGGTCTTCGTCAGGGGAATCAGCATGAATTTTTTGGCCGTCACGCAGAATCCGTTTATATCGTTTGCGTATAATTTTATCCGCGGTTGTCTTGATCGCTATTGTTTCCGGCAATGTTTCTGGTAATAACGGGAGGGGCTCTTCTTCCTCTTCTTTTTTGTTCTCCTGAACAGCTTTTTTCAACTCCGGCTCTAGATATTTCCGCCAGTCTTTGATGATGGTTGTGTAACGTGGAGATGTCAGTTCTTGAACCAGCTTTTTTTGCTCCTTCACTCGTTTGTTGCTTAAATCAGTAAAAAAATAATCAAGTCCTTTTTGCAAATGCTCTGGCAAACCGGCCTTGTACTCCGTCTCCATGAGCAGATATACATCAAGATCGCGTACCGGGCCGGTAATATTGCCGAGGAAACGAAAATCTTCTTTGAACCGCTCGCTGATTTCCGGCTCCAACCCGTCTTTGATCAGGTCTAATGCGGAACGAGTTCGACGGATGGCTACCCGGAAATCGTGCAGGAATTCGATGTCCAGATCATCAATGATTCCCTGTTCATTTTGCAGCATCGTGCTCAACAGATCGCGATAGATGATCTTCGCCGCTGTTCGGCTTTCCATGTCCGCTTTCAAGTTGATTGACAATCCGGAGCTGTAATCCTGCGGAATGCGATCTGCGCTCGCCAGAACAGTTTGCAGGGTATACTTGTTTGTGCAGGGCTGGGGGCTACCGAATTGTTTCAGATCACGACTGAGCTTCAGGAACCATTTTTGATATCCTCGGATCTCGCTGAGTTGAACGGAGCGGATAGGGTCGCTCTCCTTATTTTTGGCGGTATCGGGAAAAAGCTCTGTCAGGAGGATCACGGCGACGGTTTTTTCCTCCTTATTCAGGATGCGCAGTTCCGTCGTTGTTTTGGAAAATGCGGCTTGTTGAAGAAGAGTACGCATTTCTAAAATACCGGATAGTGCCTGTTTCAGGGACGATTCCGGGAATTGCCGCCAGAAACCGGGCGGATCGACTTGAAACGGCAACGGTGACACTGTTTCCTGATCAAGGAAATCCGTCAGATGAAGTGCGCCGCCTTCAAGAAAGCAGAGAATTTTTTTTTGATAAAGCCGCCAGTCAAAGCTGTCGAAAAAGGAGACGTTGCTGGTTTCGATAGGGAATTCCTTCAGGGAATATTTTTCCTTGAGATAATCCGTGACCTCCCCTGATGCGAGCGTTTCGGGCAGGTTTTTAGAGAGCTGGGCAAGAGGTTGCGGTTGCATAAATTTGAGTCCTGTTCTGTATTTCCTGAGCGACGAGAAAGCGGTGCGCCTGATGTCTGATTTTTTTCAGCCATGTATGCAAAAAAAACATGCATGACCGGATTAGCTTTAATTATAGGATGAAAGGGACAGATGATGCAAGATAAACCTGATTTTTAAAGCCTGATTTTTTCATCCGCTGACCTTACCTCGTCCGTCGCTCACCAGACGCTTTCCGCTGAGTAAGATGATTCCCGGATATCCTGATATACCGGTACAGAGAATGCTTTGACAGAGATATGATCATGGGGTATGATGGCGACACTTTGTGTCAGAGCGGCGGGGCGATGAGGCTCGCTTTGCCTACGGTTTTCCCAATTTTTGATCCGCTCAATATTCCATAATCACATCATCCTTCATATATATATACAACTTCAGTGATTTAAAGAAATGTGCGGCAAGGCTTATTCTGAAAATGAGAAATGAACGTTCATGAAAGATTTTGAAAAATCAAGAAAATGGACAAAAGAGCTGGTTCAGGAGCACGCCCAAGTTGCTGTGGCTATCGAGTTGTACACGTTGCCCTTTTATATCACCGCCACATCCTCAATCAAAGAGCCGGACAGCGATGCTAGCAGGATTATCCAGAGCGTTATTGTCGAGGAAATGCTACATCTTCAATTGGCCGCCAATCTCTGTTTGGCACTGGACACTGCGCCGAATTTTAAACCGCCGCAGTATGGCTCGGATATTCCCTATATCTGTCCCTATGATTCTGAGACAGGTGATTGTCGTTTTTTGAACGCTGTTTTAGGGCCTCTTAACGATGAAACCATCAATACTATGTTAGATATTGAAATGCCGGAGCAGATGCAGACCCGGCAGGCCGTTGATCACATGGTACCCCGATATCCATACAAATCCATAGGTGAAATGTATGACGCTCTAATATTCGGCATTAATCAGGTGGGCGTTGACCGTTTCAGCTGGACGACGAAGAATCAACAAAAAAACTGGAAGCAGCAGACCTTTACTCAAGTTATCAGTAACTATGCTCGGACGCGGGATGCGGTTCAGGGTATTGTCAATCAGGGGGAGGGGCATATACTGAATGAAAGCATGGGGCCGCCGCCTTGGACGGAGAAACATTTCCCCATCCCCCCTTATTATCGTTTATCGCATGATCCCTATGATCCTGAACCGTATAACGGATATTCCCATTTTGGTCGTTTTCTCAAAATAAAAAACAGTATTTTGCCGGACACCTACACCGGAACTGACCAACCGGATCATCCGGTGAATAAGCCTCTGCAACAGAATTTTTTTCAACTGATCATAATGCTTGAAACACTCTGGAGCAACGGTGGAGTGAATATCGGCGGTAGTGATGTTTTAAGAGCCGTTATCGCCGGTGTTATGCAAGAACTTCTCTCCAATACACGGGACTGCTGGAAAGCTGGGGTCATTCCCCACTGGTTCGGCCTTCCTTTTGTCAATCTCAACGATTGAGCTGAACATTCTGAAGAAAAACAGCCCCGCTCATGTTTTCCGCATGGCCCAATAACTGATAACAACGTATAATATAATTTTTTAAGGAGACCATACTATGACGAAGCGTTACATTCCCGCCGCCTTGGCATTGACCCTGTTTTTTACTGCGCCTGCTTTGGCTGAAAAACAAAAACCGGCTCCCGCCGCCGTAGCCAGCCTTGACGGAAAAATAATTAAGGGAAAGGTGCTGGAAACACATTCAGCCGGAGGATACACGTACCTGCTGATTGAAGGAGACTTAGGAAAAAACTGGGCCGCCATCCCAGAGAGCAAGGTGGAGGTGGATCAGGAGGTGATTGTCAGTCCGGGTATGATGATGAAATCCTTCGAGTCCAAAGCCTTGGGGAAAACCTTTGACGCTATTGTCTTCTCGGCTGGTCTTGTGGGTGCGGGCCAGCACAACACGATCAAGGGCGGAACGCCGCAGATGCAGGGCCATATGGGAAGTGATGTGGATGACGCTGAACTGGAAAAACTTTCCGGGGGATCAGCAAGAGCCGTTGTACCCGCAAATGAAATCAAGGTAGACAAAGCGGACGGAGAGAATGCGCAGACCGTTGAAAGCTGTTTCAGCAAGGCCGAACAGCTCCATAATAAAACAGTACGGGTCCGTGGTAAGGTTGTGAAATTTTCCAGTATGATTATGGGGAAAAACTGGATTCATCTTCAGGACGGCACCGGTGACGCAGGGGTAAAAACGCATGATTTAGTGGTGACCACATCGGGTAAAGCGGAAAAAGGGTCTGTGATCTTGGTGGAGGGAACGCTGCATAAGGACAAAGATTTCGGTGCGGGCTACAAATATGCGGCGATTATTGAGGATGCGAAAGTCGTTGAATAAGCGAATGTCTTTGTATCTTTGAGATGTGGTTTATCCGTTTTGATCAAGCGGTGCAATAAGCAAGAATCATAAATATATGGGGCGGGCTTCAGCTCGCTGATGAGCTGTTTTTCAGCAATTTTTCTCAGAATATTTTGAAAATGTCGCAGACACGCCGCCCCGTCTTTTTTTAGGAAAAAAGCATGACCTTTCATTGCAGAAACTATGACATAGAAAAAGATAGATGCAAAAGGCTCTCTGGAGAATGTGTACCGGCCCGCAAAGGATGCGTTCTTGAGGGACGAATGGCGGTCAGCGAGGATCTTGCGGAAAAGATTCGTAAAATCAACGAAAAAACGGCAAGACGAGGTATCTTGCCTCCAAAGGATTGACCAACAACTTCACGTTACCGGGATCTTTGCTCAACATATTGCCCCGCACCAAGTCGTCTGAAGACGGCCCGCTACAATATCTTTCTGATTTCTTTTCTATATGGCGTATTCTCCTCCGCCTTGATAAAGTACATATCGCTCTTCATCTGCTCAGATTGCAGGGTGCCTGTACATTTTGTCAGATAACCATTCTCCGAAATCGGTACAAACTGTTCAAATAATCGTTCAGCTTCTTCAGCATTATCAAACCAATTGGCAAGAATAGAATTGAAGAAACCAAAACCGCTTTCATCCGCAAACTGCATTTCCATTCTTTCGTCGCACTGCATTGTATTTTGTGCATAGATATACAGCAATATCTTGGTCGCGCCGCCGGCGGTGCCGGTCAGTTTGAGAGGATATACAGGTTGCTCTGTGTCAAATCCAAGAATCAGAGGAGCCGCAAGCCCTTCTGAAACAACCTCCGCATTATCAGAATCATCCTGCACTTTAATCCGGGCGGCCACAAAATACCAGTTTTTATGAGTAAAGTAGTCAAACACTTCCTGATCCGCCGTGTTAAATTTGAAACCGTTACTGTTCAGCCAGCTGATCAAAGATTCTCCCTGGTCAGATCGGATAACCTTAATGTTATAAATTCCTGCATCTTTCTCCTCTATCACATCAACCCCTTGGTTTCCCCTATATGTTATAAAGTTTGGAACAGCTACAAAAAACAGCAGGGCTACAAAGAAATTTATGATATAGCTCAGAAGCCATCTCCGCCGAACAAGCACTACCCGTTTCATCGGCTTGAATGATTTATCCAAAATACATTGGACAAAGACGATTATCGGCATCAGGAGCATGTATGTGATGGAAAGCAGGAGGATGGCGACTGAAACCCGGAAACAGGTCTTGCCGAAAAAAAACCGTGTAACTGTAGGGTATGATATATCACTGAGCACCCAAAACATTGTCGAAGCATCATCTGCCGCTACCGTGGTGACATCGGGAAGATTCGGCACGGGAATCACCCAGCCGACAGCATCTTCCTCCAGACCGGGAGCTTCATATTTGCTTTGCACAAGCAGTGTCTCCCTCCCGTGATCAAACAGGATGACGGCTCGCTGATAAGGTATATTTGACGGTATATGATCCTGGCGCAGATACATTTTTCCATCCGCATAACATATGCTGGCATGAAAAGATAAAAGAATGGAAATTATGAGCATTCCAGAATGATATACCTTGAGCTTACGTGTCATATGTATTGTTTTTGTTTTTTTGAAAGCAGTGTTATATTCGTACAGGTTGCTGTAACAGCAGACAAACAGCTCCTTCCAAGTATCTCCGTTGAAAGATGAAGTCTACAAAAATAATAAAATATTGCGCAATCTGTTTATTGTCCACCCTTTGTGTATTTTTGGCATTGGACTGGTTGCTGGTTGGAGATCATTCTTGTTTTGAAACAGGTTTGTCCGAAGACAATTATCTTCCTGCAACAGCAACTGATATAACAGTCTACAAGGATTGGAATTTTTCAGGAATATGCCGCTACTGCGGATAAGTCCTTACAAAAGGATATTAACGTAAAATCGAATTTTTAACTCAAGACGGGAAGAAAAAGGGAATGTATATTTTGTTTTTTATTATATTCTTTTCGTTCCGGCTCAATGGATTTAACCAAACGCATTGGAGCCGCGGACAAACTTTGTATTAAACGGAGTCTGTCCCTCTCTTCCTGGCCCTTTCCTCCAATAAAACCTGTAGTCGGGACTCAAGGGCATCCACGTTTTCTATGGCCCAGGCAACTTGGGTACTGAGAATGCCGATGATTTCAATATCAGAGTCAGCAAACCGGACATCACCATCTGTATAACTGATATTGAGGACGCCAAGTATTTTATCACGAACGATCATGGGAGCGGAAACCGCAGAGACAATTTCCGGTCGTTTCAGCAGGTCAGCAAATCTGGATTCATTCTGTGTTTCCTGGTTCAAGATCACCGGCCTGCGCTTCTGAAAAACACGACCTGCAATTTTATCACCCGGTTTTGTCTTGACTTTATCAACTATCTCCTCTGGAAGATTCCGAGATGCGGCTATGCGCAACACTCCTTCCATTTCGTCATATAACATCACCGACAGGATATCCGCCTTAGTCTGATCACTTATCACGTTAAACAGGCTTTCAAGCACGTCGTGCTTTGTTGTGAAGGAGATAAAGTGCTCCCAAAGTCCGTAATACCACGGGGTGAGGGTCGGACGATTGCAGCGGACGTTTTCCTCGCGCAGAGAGGCGCACTCCATTGCCTTTTCAACCTTCTCCCGCACTTGGTCAGGGTCAAGAGGCGGGGAGAACAGGCCGGAAAAGTCGCTGTCCATTACTGCGTATGGACAAAGGTTCCCGGCAACTTCTCTGTCCACGATCAAAAAACCGAGCAGGCAGGGCCAACTCTCACGCAGGCTGGCAAAAAGATCAAGCCTGCTTGTCCCCGGCAGATCCTGAACAACTAGGACGACTCGGACCGGTTGATGAATGCAGATGTTTGAAGCCTCAGATGCGACGCACCAGTCCACATCATATTCATACAAAATATTAGTCACCTGTTGATAGAGATCGGTATTGTCCGCAATTAATAGTATATCCGGCATCATATAAATACTCTTCGTGCAATTTTTTAGCAGATTGTGAAGTATCGTGGAAACTGGTACATACGACCCTTGTCTTTTCTTTTGCAGATGAAACAGGTGAAAAAATTCTATCAACATATCTACCATTCACCCTTTGACAAGGCAACAGG